>NZ_PJAT01000106.1 GCF_002836715.1 Psychrobacter sp. 4Dc | reverse complement strand
ATAAGCCAATCTGAAAGCTTTTTCATATCAACAGTAATTACTTCCACAGCGATATTTGGAGCAATTTTCTCTAGGCTTGAGAGAATTAAAGGTAAAAAATACATACCTCCGATATCTGTCAAAGCGATTCTAAAGCAGCGATTACTGTTCCTAAAATCAAACTCCTTCACTTCATTGATAACATTTTCAATATCCAATAAAGGTTGATTTAGAGAATCGTATAGTTGAGTTGCATGAAAGGTTGGAATCATTCCCTCTCTAGTTCGGGTAAATAATTGATCTTTCATCAAATATCGCAACCGAGAAAGGCTATGACTGACCGAAGGTTGGGTAATATTCAAACGTTCAGCTGCTAAACTCACACTCTTCGTATCAAAAATTGTAATAAATACTTTTATCAACTTCAAATCGACAACCATGGTTTCATCCTACCAACACTACAAATATAGATAACAGTTATATTTAAACATATATTTTATTAATTTGCTCTATAAAAAAAATCTATCTAAGCTAAAAGATACAAATCAATATGCATGACTGATAAAGAACATCAGTCCAAGTGTATATCTGATAGTAAACAGGGATTGGGCAAAAACTAAATCGACATGTACGATTTTTATAGTTTTTAGCCTCAAAAGGATGAAGTAATGCAAAATATCAATGCTGCAACACTGATTGATAAGGCTCCATTAAATACTCAACATAAAATTTTAGTATTTTGGTGTGCCTTAATTATGTTATTTGATGGCTATGACCTAGTCATATATGGCTCTGTATTGCCCCGTTTAATGGCTGAATGGCACCTTACACCACAAACCGCGGGATTATTAGGCGCAGCCTCCTTAATGGGTATGATGATAGGTGCAGTTACTCTAGGAATGGCAGCCGACAAATTTGGTCGAAAGAATATTATCGTCGCCTGTACAATTTTATCAAGCCTAGCCGTTGCAATGAATGGCTTTGCCTATGATACAACAACTTTCTTTATTTGCCGCTTATTAACGGGTGTTGGATTAGGCGGGGCAGTACCTAATCTTGTTACTATTATTAAGGAAATGGCACCTAGTAGTCATCGTAATCGTTTAATTAATTTAATGCTATCGTTCTATGGAGTAGGTGCAATTATTTCAGCTTTATCTGGTTTGTTTTTAATTCCAACCTTTGGATGGGAAGTCACGTTTTGGATAGCAGGTAGCTGTATCTTAGTTGTTCCAATTATGTATAAAACTTTACCTGAATCAATTAGTTATCTCATTCAAAAAAACAAACAATCCGAAGTTATTAGAACTCTAGCGAAGTTTAATCCCGCTCATAAACATCAGCCAAATATGCATTATGTAGTTGATGTCACAGCTCATCAGCAAAAAATTCCATTAATTGGTTTGTTTACTGAAGGTAAAGCGACCAAAACCTTATTGATTTGGATTGGTTTTGCAATGGTAATGCTTATGGTTTATGGGTTAAGCACATGGTTACCAAAGCTAATGAATGTCGGAGGATATTCTCTAGGTTCGAGTATTACTTTCCTTGTTACCCTCAACTTAGGAGCAATTATTGGTGCATTAGTTTTTGGTGTGCTGGCCGATAAATGGGGAGCAAAAGCTACGCTAATCTTTGGCTATTTACTCGCGGCTGTATCCATCAGCTTTTTAGGCTTTCATCCACCGGCATTTATTCTAAGTTTTTTACTGATAATTGCAGGCGGTGCGACCGTAGGTTCAATGTCAGTCATACATACCTTAGCGGCAGATTTCTATCCTGCTAATATTCGTTCTACCGGCGTCAGTTTCTCTGCAGCAATGGGACGTTTCGGAGCAATTTCAGGTCCTTTATTTGGAGGGTACCTCTTAGCGATGGATCTACCATTTGAGCAAAATTTTATGTTCTTTGCGATTCCAGGCATTATTGGTGCAGTTGCAATCGGTTTATTTACACATCAAAAATCATCATTAGCCCATCAAGCTTTAAAAGGAGAAGTTTATGAATAATCAGATAAATAGTACGGGTCATATTTGGAAGGATCATATTTTCCAAGGCAAATGGGTTAAAACAAATCATAAATCCCGCAATATTGTGAATCCAGCTAATGGTAATATTCTATCATCGGTTCAATTGGCTTCTACAGACAATGTAAATACTTCTGCTGAGATTGCTACTCAAGCACAAATTTTATGGAAAAGCAGTACTTTTGAAGTACGTGCAAAAATTATAAGAAAAGCAGCTCAATGGTTCGAAAAAAACATTCAAACTTTCATTGACTGGAATGTTCAGGAATGCGGCTCGACTTTATTAAAAGCTGGTTGGGAGGCAAACGCCTGTATTGAGCAGCTTTATATGGCATCTTCTATGCCTATGGCAGCTTCGGGAGAAGTTTTCCCTTCTTCTATCCCAAACAGAACGAATGTATGGCAACGTGTACCTCTAGGGGTAGTTGGAGTAATTTCCCCATGGAACTTCCCATTGCTTCTGTCCATTCGCTCTATAGCTCCGGCTTTAGCCATGGGTAACAGTGTCATTTTGAAACCATCTGAATTTAGTAATATCACAGGTGGAGCCTTATTGGCATGGTTATTTGAAATGGCTGAATTACCTGAAGGTGTATTTCAGGTTTTAAACGGAGAAAGTCAAATTGGCGAAGCTCTAGTTAACCATCACCAAGTTAATATGATTTCATTTACAGGTTCAACTGGCGTAGGTAAAAAAATTGCTGAATCTTGTGCTAAACAATTAAAAAAATGTGCACTGGAATTGGGTGGAAATAATGCCATGATTATCTGTGAAGATGCCGACTTGGATATAGCTGTAAATAACGCAGTTTGGGGGACTTTCCTGCATCAAGGGCAAATTTGTATGCAAACTGGGCGCCATCTAGTTCATCGTAATGTTGCAGATTCTTATATTCAGAAGTTAAAGCAAAAAGCATTATCTCTTAAAGTTGGAGATCCATCTTCACCAGATACACATTTAGGTCCACTCATCAATGCAGCACAACACCAAAAAGTCTCTGATATGGTAGAGAATGCTGTAAGTCAAGGTGCCGTTCTAGAATGTGGCGGTAGAGGTGACAAATTATTCTATCATCCTACCATAGTTACCAATATCAATAAGGATGATCCAATTTTTACCGATGAAATCTTTGGCCCTGTGGCTCCTGTTTTAATATTTGATGATATTGACGAAGCAATTGATATTGTCAATTCATCTAAATATGGACTTGCTGTTGCAATCCATAGCCGTCGTACCGCAGCAGCATTTAATTTAGCCAAAGAAATCAAAAGTGGTATGATTCATATTAACGATCAGACCGTAAACAATGAATACCATGTACCTTTTGGCGGTATGGGTGAATCAGGCTATGGTGGTCGTTTTGGTGGACCAGCTAATTTTGATGAATTTAGTCAACGCCAATGGGTCAGTATTCTCGATCAAGGAATTCAGTATCCATTGTGAGATTCTCTTGTTAACTAGCAAAAATAAACCCAGCTAAAAAGCTGGGTTTATTGATTAACACATATAGGGCATATTGAATATTTAAAGTTTTAACCAGAGATACGCCCAATCGAGTGCTACCATATTCTCGTAACTTTACTTGAGACGATCAAAGCTAGTCGCAACTGTCCTGTAGTTTCTCAATGTAGCAAAAGCATTTTCTATTAAGTATCGCGCCTTGCACAAGTGCCAGTCTATATGATCATTAGTGGACTTAATGTTCTGTTTTCTGGGAGTATTATTGAAGAAAATCGCTTGTTTAATATACGCCCGCGATGGGTCAAAATTATAATGAGCTATGCTGAAGCAAGCGTAGAGACAAACTTGGTAACCTGGCGACTCGATAGGGAGCTTACCATTACTAAGAGAGACCTAACCTAAAGCACAGAGTTCAAAGCCGAAGCTATTAAGAAAATATCATACAACAGCGATAATATCTCAGCCGCCGAAAAACAGTTTGGCACAGCCATGCAGACCTTATCTAACTTTCACAATAAAGCCAACCAAGGTAAGTTTTTCGTTACAGAAAAATATGATCCTGAGCTTATGAGAGCTCTTGAAGAGAACAATCGCCTTAAACGACAGCTTAAAGTTGTGGAGGAGAAACGAGGGGTATCAAATGAGGAGGAATAAAGCAAAGCACTGCTTTATCCCGATGTACAAGCCACCGCGTACTTTGCGAAAAATAGTCAGTGAAGTATGCCTTTATCAAAGCCAACCAAAAGATATTTAGCATCGCCCGTATGTGCAATATGTTGGACATTAAACCATTAAGCGACTATGACTAGCTAAGTCGTGATATTAGCGACTATTGTGAGCTACTAGTTAAGGCCGCTCACAGTGAAACTAGTGAGTGTTAAGGTGTTAATCGATTGCATGTGAAGCTGACAGAGCAAGGCTATGATATTAACCCATATATGATCAGAAGCATCAAAGAAGTACACGGCATCACATGCTGTCGTCACAAACATTTTAAAGTCACTACTGACTCAAAGTACAACAAGCTGGTTGATCCAAGCGTGTTGAATTAGACGTTTGATGCCAACCGTCCTAATGAGTCTTGGGTCAGTGATATTACCTATATTTGGACGAATAAAGGTCGGTTATATTTAACAGGGATTAATGACTTGTACATCAAAGAGCTGTGTTAGCAGTGAGACAAGAATTCAAAAAGGTTTGGGCTACAGATCGTCAAGATAGATGTTGTTTGACTTTTATCGGCAGGCTGCGTAACTAAAACATCCCAAGTTTAACTGTACGGATTCGACAATATAGGTCTTAATGTTGCCCTTTGAGTATTGTGCGAGAACTTAAAGACTAACCATTTCCTATTATTTTCTTCTCAATTTTCAGTAAGCCCCAGCAATATTTTAAGTAATTAAAATATCTGACCCTAGTTTCTTATTTAGCTGAAGTCAGATATTTTGAATTTAACAAATTGGTAGACGGACATCCAATTTGCGCTAGCGTTCGATCGACATCTTGTTTTAAAAGCTGAATGACCCCATCGACCCCCGCTTCTCCTTGAGCTGCTAAACCGTAAAGCGTAGCTCGTCCTAGACAAACCATATCTGCGCCTAGACACAATGCTTTAACAATATCCGAACCTCGTCTAAAACCGCTGTCAATTAATACAGGTTTATCCATTACTTGTGCAACTTCCGCCAATGTTTCCATTGGTGAAATACTACAGTCTAATTGTCTTCCACCATGATTAGATAAGATCACACCATCAGCCCCGCATTGCACTGCAATATTTGCATCTTCATGACGGACGAGCCCTTTTAATAATAAGGTATGGGGCCAAATTTCCCGAATGCGTTTTAAACTCTCGGTATCAAAAGTGGCATCCATTTGACGACTCATCAGTGCTGCTTGAACTTCCAGACTAGTGCTTTGTGAAGTGACAAAATTCGCCAATTGAGGCATACCATTACGCATAAAACGCAATGCCCAAGCAGGATGCAATATCCCATCTAGCAATAAACTTGGAGTGAAACGGAGTGGTAAACCAAACTCATTACGAATATCACGTTCGCGATAACCATTCACACTAACATCTAAGGTAATAATTAAAGTAGTATAGCCTGCAGTCAATGCTCGCTGTACCATGTGTTCAGCTAGCTCCTGATGTACAACATAAAGTTGAAACCACTTTTCTCCATCACAAGCCTGTGCCACTTCTTCAAACCCCAATTCTAACCTTTTAACCTAACAAAATCATAAAATCTAAAAACCTCTTAAAGCTATATTTTATATAGCTTTAAGAGGTTTTTTATATCTAAAATAATACTAAATGTTTAATAAAATTAATTATTTTACGATTTTAAAACCCACAAAAATAAAGCGTTTGACACCTGAGTGGTTATTAGATAACATGAATTGTATTCACTAATATCGTATATAAGATGAAAAATAATAAACTTAAGGTTGGGCAAAAACTTGCTATTCCTAGTAAGGATTATTTGTATGTACATCCGTATGCTAGAGCTGCTTTATGTGTTTGGCAGAGACTGAGACCTAAAACTCCTTATATCGATATGAAGTTTTTGGATAACTTTTACCGTCCACCACTTCGCTTGGTTGAGGGAAGGAATAATACTTTTTATTTCTTTAACGATTTCGAGAGAGTCGATCAGGTCTTAAGATTCGAGAATGATAGTGATTACCCATGTTTAATCATCCCTGAAAGTATCAATGATATTCAGCAGCTAGCATGGCGAGAAGTAGTCAGTTTGATTTCCTTGAAAGGTGTCAATCATCCTGATTTATTTAAGACACTGAAAAATAACGCGCCTCAAAGTGTTATATGTCAGTTGATGCGTATTAAGTATTTGACCGTAAAGGAATACTGCCGCTTTGCACGTATTAGCCAGAGCAACTATGAGTATCAACAATGCAAGTTTGCATCAGAAGAGCGTGTCATAGGTATGCCTAAAAGCATGGACTGGCTGAGTGACGCACGCTAATGAATATGCATAAATTCGATACTACTGAATTACAGAGAGTCCTAGAACAGTTGGTACCCTCTAACTCACCGCACTATATAAAAGTACAAAATCTGGTTGTTAATCTGCTGGATATCAATCCAAACTTTTACCTGCACATTGGTGAACATGCCAGCCTAGATATACAGGTATTGACACCGTCTGAATGTGAAGCTATTGCTGGTACAGTTATCAAAGAGAAAAAGATTGAGGATTGGGCCGTCACTTATATGCTGGTTTTGTTTTACCAGAGATATGGTCAAGTACATATTAATAATGAAGCATGGCGGTTTATGAGTGCATACCTGCAAGTCATTATTATGATTGCTGCACGTAAAGATGAGCACTCTGCCAAAATCAATCAGCTAAGTGTGCGCTTTAGAATGGGATTAAAGAACAACAACCCACAATCTAAGATCGTCGACAAGTTAATCACTATTCATGCTCAACATGATTCAATGGCAAACGTACTATCAGCGTTACGTCAGTATGAAGCTCAGACAAAAAATAACGAAGCATCAGGCAAAGTCATTAATCAAAAATTGGCGGGTAAAATTGGGCAAATACGACTTGCTTATGAAGTGATTGCAGAGAACAAAGTCTTTGTAGGCAAAACTTATAGCAATTCAAAAGATAATGAGCCTAGCAAAGAACACTCTAATACGTTGTACCTTGATAGTACTGACGAACCACTAAGAGCGACAGTATTTGGCAATACCCATAGAGAGGATAACGTTGCTTACGATGAAAATATTGCTGACGACGAACCACCTAAACTTTTAGACAATGACTTCAAACCTTCCAAGACAACAGCCAAATCCTCAGAGTTACAACAATGGAGGCTAAAAAACAACTACCGACATGCCCGCCGCAATCAATTTAATTTTCCCACCAATATTCGTCAACTCAGCCTACTAAGTTATCAAATGCTATTTGCTCGAATGTGGCAGCTTTTTACCACTGTCAGCTATAAACAGCGTCAGGTTTATGCCGTTATATTACTATCAATGCTAAGTGGCCGTAAGATTCAAGAAGTGGTTCAGGAGCTGCAGTTGGATAAAAGTCAGCGTAAGTGGCTGAGTCATGAGAGCGGTTCGGCTGCTGATGGTTATGTTATGAGCATCACTATTAACGTGACCTCGAATCGTAGAAGTCACTTATTACCGTATCGTCAGAGTTACGATAATGAATTCAAACTACCTCTACCAATTAGATTACAAGCGGTTATTAAGAATAAGTTTTTGGTTAATAGCCATGATGTTTCTGAGGTGCTAGTAAGCTTAAAAAAACAGCTGGACTTGCCAGCATTATCAAACCAGCATATTGATGCTTGTTTATATACGATTATCAAGAATGAGCTTCATGAGCCACTCCATGCCGAGATTCTGACTGGGGTTGATGTGAAGCACAGCTCACCTTTGTACTACACCAGTATTGAGACGATAAGCTTAGAGCAGACATACAGCAATGCTATACATCTATTGACCCAATATTGTACAGCGGACATTCAGAATGAAGTTCGACCATTTATTCTATCTAGCACGAAAAGTAATCAGTACAAAAAATATATCGGTAGTGACATGACTTTAAATACTGATATCTGCCAAAGATTCTTTGATGAGCTTGCTGAGGCAGCTGAGAGCTATAACGGTCGATTAAAGCGGAACGTAAGCATAAGGCAGGACCGTTATATTGAGCAGTTTAATGCTTATGGTGTCTGGCTATGGCACATCATATTTATTCAGACTGGGATTAGACCTGTAAAGCATGCGCCGGGGCTTTTAAATCAATTTGACTTTAGGCAAAGGCTGTTATGGGTGTCCGATAAAGAAGAGCGTCAGGGACAAGGGCAGGGAAGACTCATTCCTCTAAGTGATTTCTTGATCACAGCCGTTCAAACCTATATTGAATATATCAATCAATTTGCAGTCCTCCATAATGCAATTTATCCAAATGACCAATTCCCACTAGACGACATATTGAAATCTAAACAGCCGCTCATCCAGCTTTTTAGTAAAAATCCTAAAGGGTTTTCTGGTATTACGCCTAGTAAAATTCGTTATCAGACAAGGCATTTTTTTAGCCATCAAGATAATTGGCTAAGGCATCAATTACGCTCAATCCTAACAAATAAGCCTCCTGAGCATCTGATCTGCGCCTTATATGGTCATGAACATCCAGATCAGGAGGCTATGAACCCCATGTCGTCACTATCCATTAATGAGCTAAAAGAACTATCTGCTGACTTAGATAAAGTTGCAGTTGAGCTTAACCTACGACAAGTTGAGGTGAATGTATATGGATAATGCCGTTGCTCATCAGTTAAGAGAAGAAAATAGAAGCAAAAGTTATGATGCTATCAAAAATGAGGCGAAAGTTTTGATAGCGTCTTATGTGGACGAGAATGCTATAACTACAGAAACAGACTTAACTGAATACTATCAAGCAATCGATAACGCGCTTAAGACGCGCTTTGATACCGCCCATACTTACTATTTAGCCAGACAAGGTTTTTTAGCATCCATTCGAAATTACAACAAAAAGAATGGTACTGATTTAGATGAACCTGTGGTGCCCGTCATCGCAGAGCGCGATAATTTAATCATCTCTTATGATTGGATGGTGAATGGCGCTCAAGTAAGCCTTGCTAGTCAGCAAATGATTGAAATATGGCAACGAAAAAGAAAGTTCTCAAACAATGATTTAATTGAGTCAGCGCTCTACTGTAGCATGATGTATGGTGGATTAAATGATATAGATGCACTAAAAGCTCTGTATCAATGGCTCCTAGGCGAACGCGATATCTACCGGCTGCAGTTGCCAGGAGCGGATCAGTCATCAATCTCGAATGCTAGCAGTGAACATTTAGCGCTAATTTTACTAAGTATTTATGATGACAATTATGGTTGTTCTCATAGGAAAGGTCATATTTTAGAGAATGTATCTACTACAAGCTTACAGCGCTATGTAGAGTACATACCTGACGATATGACACTTTGCTTTCTATATGCGCTGAAAGATAAAAACCTGAACAGAGAAGGTGTGAAATCGTTTGAAACCATTATTAGTGATACTTGTAAGAAGCTAAAACTACAAAATAAAGATAAAAGTAAACCGCATCTATCGCAATTAATAAAATATGCGAACTATCATTGGCGGCAGATGAAGGGTACCGATATAGATAGTGCGCTGTCTATTGTTAGACAAGGCAAAATCAAAACCACTGGCTTAAGTATAAATGAGCTCATTAATTATAACCAAGAGGCGATTGGCTCAAACCCGCCACCACTTAATTGGTCAGAGCTGTTTGTAGCAAGTTATTCAGGATTAAGTAAAAGAAGTGCTAATAAAAATAATTATCCAAGCTTTAGCAAAAATCTCATTAAAAAGGTGCAAGATGCTCTCAAAGGCAGCAGGGTATCAGCTATTTCGCATATAGAGTTATTACAACAGGATTTCGCTCAACCGAATGCCACGCGTCTTTTAGGGTGGGTCAAGAGCTTATTGAGTGATAGTAATAGCAGGCTAGATACCATCAGTAAATACGTGGGCTGTATTGGTCGTGATTGGCTGATGCTAACGATGGATGAGACTCTTGATGAATGGTCGGATGAAGACTTTGAAGCTGTCTATGAGGAGATTATTCAAAGTAAGATTAAGGATGGTCGTAAATTTTCGATACTTAAAAAAGATTCTGATTTCAACGATGAAGCTATAAGTAACATAAATGAAGATGCAGGCATTATCGAAAGTGAGGTACCTGATTCCCCAAGCGTATTAAATGAGCTGGCAAGTGACATTAAAGTATCTTACTTAGATCAGCTTAAAGATACTCAAAAATTTACCTATGGTCGCCTGAGAGCATTTCATGATTATCAAATAGAGTATTACGATGCTCCATATGTGTATTTTCCATGGGGTAATAAACGTCAGGTTATAAAGGCGAGTATGATATCGCCTCGTATATATCATGCGATGAAAGAGTATCTGGTCACCTCGGATTTAGACTATGAACAGAAAAACCTTTGCTTAGTAGTCTTAAATCTGGCATACCGAACAGGAATGCGAATAAAGGAACTCATCGGTATTAAAGTTGCTGATGTAGCAGATATCTATGCTGATGAGCATGGACAACGAATAGAACAACCACAAATATGGCTAAGACCGAATCGCTATCGAAGATTGAAAAGTAGCAGTGCAAGTAGGCTTATACTGGTTGATTGCTTACTTAAGCAAGACGAGCTGGAACAATTTGTTCAGCTATATCATCAGCAGAAAAGACTGAAGCGACGTTACTTGTTTTCTCAAGGATCAGGTGATCAGCCGTTACCCAGTGTATTTTTTAGTAATCTCATGAAGTTGATTTGGGATAGATTGCTAGGAGAGCATGACTTCACATTTCATAGCTTTAGACATACTGCTATTAGTCAACTGGCATTAGTACTACGTGAATCTTCATTGGTACAGGTGATGACGGATTATAATAACGACCAGTGCGAAAAAATAGTGAAAGGAATTCTTGGTTATCACAAAGAGCAGGGCGCTTGGTTTGGGCTGGCAAGTCTTGCAGGGCATTTAACGTGCGACACAACCTTCGAGCATTACATTCATACTGCTCACTTGCTAGCAGGGGAACAGCTCAGCAGAGCGTGCTTGCAGCTACCTATAACCGTTTTAGAGTTAATAACAGGGCTTGGTTATTCCGCTATATATAGACAAGATAAAACTGCTTATGATGCAACGACAAAGACGGTGCAGCTAAATAAGATAAGACCATATTTACTTAAAAAGATAGCTTCCAATAAAGTACCATTATTCAAGAATATAGATGAATCTGAAAACAATGCTAGCCAGCAACTGTTAAACGATAGTTTGAATGGATCGAAAGAGTCTATTCAAAAGTCAATTTTCATTCATCCTAAATATGCGGACGTCATAGGTTTTTTAGAGGACTTACAGAAGTTAAATATCAACTCTAGAAATGAGCTGTTACCTGAGATTGCTATTAGACATGGTATAAGTCTAAATGAATCTAAATGTTTATATCTGCGCGCTAGCGAGCTGTTTGATGATGACAGGCTATTACTAGGTAGGCCTAAAGGTAGTAAAAATCAGGAAGTAATAATTAGAGCATTAGATAGAGCTTATCAGATGTCTATAAAGGATCCTGAGAAGTTGGGAGTGTTTATTGAGATATTTGCACATAAACATAACTTAAATAACTCATCGATTCATTTTGGTATTAAGGAGACCCAGCTGGAGATGCTACAGAGTTTTATGCTAGTAGGCTGTCAGCTTATTGATGCCAGTCATTGGCAGGTTAGGGCATATAGCGAGCAAGTTGTAAGTGATGTTAAAAAAGACTTGAATCTGAACAGCTCAATACGTGTCGGTGCTCGTGAAAACTTCCACGGCTATGAGGTAAGGGTAGTGCAGAAAAAGCGTAAACGTTCTGGTAAGAATTTGGCTATTACTGATGATTACTACGCTTCGTCGGGGGTGCTGAAATATCTAGGGTATCTTTTGATTGTGCTAATTAAACATGACAATAAATAGTTAGTAATCATTATCGTTGCAAGTAGCAGCTATGAAACAATTAAGCCCGAGTAATTAAATTATTTAGGTTTATTATGTGAATCAACAGCTAAGCTAGCTAGCTCAGACCTATATTCTTCGAGTACAGACTCCGCTGTATCTATAAAGACAGTTAAGTTTTGAATGCGTTCTTCTATATTTTCAATTTTATCTGTCTCTGCTGTCTCATCACCATAAAACCTACTTAAAAAGGATTCTGGAGAGTTAAAAGCTTCAATAGACTCAATGAGTTTCACAATATCATTGTTTTTATCAGCAATATCGTTAAGGTATTTTAAGACACAGTGTGACATGACTACTTTTGATGATTTGTCGATAGCTAACAGTCTTTCTTGCCATCCTGCTTCGCTAACTTCAAGTGTGTCTTTACTATCATAGGGATTAAAAAACGAGCTAATGGGTATAACGGACTGAGGGCTTATCTTCTCTAACGTATCAATAAGAGCTTGGTTTTTCTTAAATAAACTATCTTCATCTGCTAAGCGATATCTTAATCGCCAAAACTCTAAAATTATTTCTTTAATCTCAAGTTGAATAGTTTTTGTCTCGTCTGCATTACCATATTCTCTTTCTTTATCAAAAAGTTCAGCTAAATAGTGAAGCATCCATCTCTCTAAAGTACTGGTAGAGCTTTCAAGCCCATATTCTTCTACAAGATTCTTTCCTAACTGCTCCAGTGATTTAGTATCCATATAACTCGCCGTCCTTAGTGATTAAATATACTTTTTTACTATTAGGAATATACCCAAACTCCTTATAATAATCCTCGTCCTTTCCATGTCTTGAATGAAGTCGATGTTCACCTGAAAATGATACTATTAAGTTCATATTTAAAGCTCTAAGCATACTGATGAGAAAATGCTTAGAAACGAGCATTTTAGTACCACGGGAGTACTCTTGATTACGAGAGCGCAAACGCCCCCAATAAGACGTTCTAATAACTTCACTACCATTTTTATCAAACCAAGTCTTACCAAGTGAGTCACAGCTTATGTTCATAAGTTCAATAACACTGTCAGTAGGTTTTAGACTTCTATACTCAATAGATGCTGACCAAGGGTCTTTCTCGAAAATGGTATTATCGAACCATTCAGATTCTGATATAAATGATTTTAAATTAAAGACACCGTTGTCAATATTAAAGTCGTCGCCTTGTTTTGGTAAACAATAATCGCTAGGGTCTGTGTAAGACTGCAACGAACGCAATAAAGCAAAAGATGTCTTAGGATCTACTAAGCTTGAACGCATGTTAAAACTTTTTTCTTTTCTATCAAATACTTCTGTCCAACTACCCCATATGGGCAACCAATCGTTATCAAAATTGAAATGTTCATCAAAGTCGCTTGATGACATACTGTACTCCCAACTTGGACTATTCTGCTCTATACCAATATGCCACTCGGTCGTTCGTTTAGGTGTAGGGTCTCTATAGTTCGATAGCCAAACGCCATTCAGCAATGTAAAATCATACTTCGATAGCCAATAAGAAAATGTATACCAGTCTTGTTGAACTAAGGGCCTTTTATTTAGCAATATATCTGCCGCAATCATCAGTGAATGATAGTTTCTATAAAATTCTAAATCTTCTACTTCTGGTGCTGAGCCATGACTATGATTTGTTGCTTGCCACTCATATATTGAAGATGAGTGTCTGCTATCTGTTAATTTATTCGGATTATTAAACAAGCTATCTTTGACAAGAGATACTTCATAGTAGGCATATTTGGCATGTAAACCAAAATATTCGCCAAGAGGCTCAATCCAATAAGGTCCAAAATCAATACCAAATGAATCTACTTCAGACTTATCGATATTCTGATATTCATCTAAATTAACAGCTTCTTTTTCTATAACCTCAAAATTTGAAGTTCCAATTGACTCGTAAGCTTCTACTTCAGTCAGTGTTAAACTAATAATATCTTGCTCATGTAGGTTCAGAAGAATTTTAGCAGAATAAAAACGGATTAAAATGTGAGGTTTATCTGGATTTATATTAGACTTGAAGAAGTCAATATAAGGTGCTATTGCGCTGGCATGTCCATTAGAAACCTTTAAAAAAGCTATGAGCAACCATTGAAGGGCAGTATAACTGTAATAACTAAAACGGTTGTCGATAAACGCTTTATTAGTCTGCATATCTATCTGATTTATTAAAGCATCTAATACGGGTTTTTGTTGGAGCTCTACCAGTACTTTGACAGCATGAGAATTAAGCCAACGTGTATAAAGAAAGGGTGATGCTAACCCTGAGACAACATAACCTGCATAGGCTTCCTCAATATTATCTGGAGGTATCAAATGAGCAAGCCACTCACCGTCAGATATATCATCAGATAAATCTTGTTCTAACAAGGTTAAACCATATTCTAATACGTCTTTTGAGTCTTCAGGATCGATGATTTTACTAATCATGCTTACCATGTTAAATAGTTGGTCACTATCTAGAAGTTCCGCGCTTTCTGAACGCCCTAATAATACCTGTCCAAGTAACTCACTCTCTGGAAGATTAGATATTAAACTCATTACAGTAATTAACTTCAAGTCACCATAGCGAAGACTGATGAATAGCTCTAATGTATGCCTGCGACAATATACTTTGAATTGTTCGCTAAAACATTCTCTTACGGCTTCACGTTGTTTCCATTTGTCAGGTATTGTTTTCAAAATAAAGTTTAATCTATATACCCCTATTTTAGGATCATTTAAGGTCGACTCTATATAATCGTAAACGTAGGTATTAGACAGCCTATTATGAAGCTCGCTATAGTAGCTATCATCTAATGAACTATATTCTTTAATACTTAGGTATCTATCTTGAGCTGATTGATAATCGTATTGGCTATCTAGTTGATCATCGATAAAAACGTTGGCCCAATCTATACTCTCAACTGTAGAGCTACAATCATAACTGGAGTCTCTTGATTTAAGTTTATCAGGCTCATAGGTATCGAAAAACCGTTGTATATCATCTATTTGTAGTGAGTAATTATCGTATAGCTTTTTAAGTATAGTTCTATTGTTTTCAGATGGATTAGGTATAACTTGATATTGATAGACTATAAGAATCACAGCTTTTTGAATTTCATTATCTAAACTATTAAATTGAATACCATCTAATATGTCTTTTAAATAAGAACCTGTTTCTAGGCAAAGCAAGGAAAGAAGTGCTAATGGTGAGATAAGCTTATGTTCTAAAAGCTTTTCTCCTATTGCACTGATTACTAAGTCATCTTCGCCAAACTGTCTATCACGCCACCTACTTGCAATAGCTAAAGCTGAATTTGGATGGATATCAACGAGTGCTTTAACGGTTGCATCCCAGTTAAAATGGTCTTCGTATATATATTTATATGTGAGCTCAGAACATCTAGCGAATCTGTAGGCTAGTTCAGGTTGTCCACTATACGTTAGCCCAGTGGTATTAGAAGCATGATAAATTAAAGCCTCCCATCGAGAAAAGTTTTCATCGCCAATCTTACTACTGACTTCTATAGCTTTATTAAAATATGACTCAGCCTGCTTGGTATCTAACGGTAGTATTGCTCTTGCAACTTCTACAATATCGTCCAGTATCTCATTTGCATTTATTTGAGCTTTAATTGCTCTCTCGAAGTTTTGTTGACTCAAATCGTAAGCAAAGTCTTTAAGTTCAGAACGCTGACAGCATATTCTTGTAAACTCATTTAGGGTTCTAGGAAGTAATGTAATTTCCCTAATACTAAGATAATCAAATAACTCCTGTACTAACTGTTTTATGTTTTGACTATTAGTAATGATAATTTTAAACCATGCCCATGCAATGTCTTCTACCATACTACGATTAAAGCGATATTCATCTGCTTTAGGGAGATAGGAGTCATTTAAAACAATACTAATCGACTCTTCAATACCTGAAATGGTTGACGTAGATAACAGGCTATCAGCTAACAAGTTATACCAAGGAATTAACTTTTCAATATTATTGGTAATTTCATTCAGTTCAAATGAACTGTTAGATTTTTCGATTTTTGCTTTACTGTTTGCGTCAATAATGTCTTCTATTGTTAATTCGCTAGCTTGCCACTTAGCTAATAATGCATAAGCAAGCATATATATTGATTTTTCATAGTGACCACGAGTATCTTCAAGCTCATAAGGAAATCTGATTGGCATATAACGGGATAATATATCTGAAGCAGTTATCCCATTACAGACTTCAGATCTATAACATGCTAACAGGTAGTTCGTCATAGTATGCAAACTTACAGGTCGAGTTCCATCTTGTAATTCAATTAAAACGCCTTTACGACTTATAATTTTGAAAGATCTTGATAAATATTGAGCGGGAATATCATAGTTATGTTGAACGGTTTCGTTTACTATACCCAATGTGAAATAAATGTTATTGCTGGCATGTTGTAGCATGGACTTTAAATCTGCCAACTTGTTATAAAGTAGAAATTCCTGTGCTACTTGAGTTGCTACCATATAGATTACTGATTTTGGTTTCCATTTATTCAGCCAAATTAAGCTTTGTTCAGCGCCATGTATGTTGAAATGAGCAATAAATAGCCGCACAATATCTTTATCATCAACTCCTGTATGATATCTTCCATCTTCAGGTTGCTTGAACAAGCTATGAAGCCAGTCTTCAGCTACTCGAAGTTTACTTCTTGCTTCACTCATTAAGTTTTCTTTATATGAAAGCAGTTGCGCTTCATAGGCGAATTTTGCACCTAGCCATTTATTTTCTAAAGTGAAAATATCATTAGCGATTAACTCTTGTAACTTGTTATCATCAAAAAAAACTGAAGCTAAGTCTAAATTTTCTGCTATTAAGGCATTTTGTCGGGTTTGAGCGGCACTTTCACCACCAGCCATTAATGCTAGCTTAGCAACATCAACTAACCTATTAAGCTTAATGCCTGCTTTGATTGCAAATTGAAGCCGTTGTACTTCAATGTGTCTTCTTTCTAGTGAGGAGGTTTCAGGTAGAAGTTTAGAGCTTAAGACTGCATCGAAAAGATCTTCATATTCCTCAGCCTCTAGCATTAGCTGTGGTAAAACTGAGGCAACATAATGTGAGTCGCTAACCAGAGGTTTGAGCGTAGTGATATAAGCTCCAAGTTGTTGACTGTCTTTGGGACGATACTTGTCTCTAAACCAAGTTTCTGTTGGTTCATCAATAAATTGGATATAATCATCTAGTAACCGAATGGGATGTCCACCAATATCTGCGATAAAGCTTCTGATTTGCTCTTCAGGAACCTGTGATATTTTCGCGAGTACCTCGATAGGTAGTAGAGGTCTAAGAATCGCAATAGACTCACACAGCTTGTCTATTTTGGCGCTCTCAATAAAGTTATCTTCTTTAATCTTATCGACGGCTGCTTCTAATAAATCACTTATAGTGTCTTCAATGCTTTTAGGGTTTGTACCGAAGAAGCGTAGGGTTTCTGGTAAGCTTTGCTCTTTTGCCAGTGCCATATATTGGATACGTGGATTTTGAGATGTTAGTCTGTGAAATTCCGACACATCTGCAGGCGATATTTGATCATAGTGTTTTTCTAAATTATGCTTAGTCTCTTCAAGAGTAAAGGGGTTTAAATTAAGTAACTTAACTGCTGAAGGTGCATCAAGTAACGTCAATCTGTAGGGTCTACAGAAACTAATTAATTTGACATTGTCAGGAAAAGATTCTTTGATTAAGTCTTTAATAAAAGATCTGACTTCTCCAAATTCTTCAGCTGCCATTTGAGCGTTATCAGCGGCATCAATCACAATCGAAAGGATTGCGTTAGGGTTAATGTAATTAAGCTTCTCTGCGGCTTGCTCAATTCTTGATAAAAATGCTTTAATATAATCGAAATCTGTAGCTGAGGAGCTTGGAATTAAAGGATGGGATAACCCTTTTGCTGCTAGTTCATTAGCTATTTGAACCAAAGCTGTTCTGTGAGTATGCCTTAAAGTTGAGGTGTTTCTATAATCCCCATCCCCAAAACAATCGTAAACAATAGAGATTGAATCTTCAGGTAGGTATTCATGAATGTGAGAAGCAAAGATAGTTTTGCCAACACCACCTTCTGCTTGAATTATAAAAACATTGAAATTATCATCAATAATCTGGCTAGTAAGTTGTTGCTCTTGCTCACGTTGAATAGGGTTCTCAACTATCTTAATTAGATTTTTCACTGGAAATAGAGCGTCTTCATTTGTATTAAGCGTTCTTAAAACGTCGATTTTATTAATAGAGTTGCTATTTTGACTTTCGCTTAACGCCTTTCTCGTGATTAGCTCTTTTAAACTAATAGGGGAGTGTGCGTCAGAGCCAGCGAGATAAGTTGCGGTTTCTGAGGCAAGAATATTACGTTGTTCCCAGTAATCGTCAGCAGTGATATCAAAAGTTATTAATTTACAAAAGTCAGAGAGGTTTTGACCGTTTAAGCCTGTATATAGCTCAAGCTTTCTTTGATTAGTCAGCTTAGTAGAGTACCCTAAAGCTACTTGTTTGATACTCTCATGAAAGCCTTCATTAATAGATCTGTTCGATACGAATATAAACTTGAGCTTAGCTTGGGCTGATTCTTTACCAATAACCTCAATAAGAGCTTTGTAGCGGTCGCTGAAACCTTCTATCGTATTTCTTAGTTTACTTGGGTCAAAAGGAGTTTCCTTACTCTTCGTCGTATGCTTTAGCTGATAATATTTGATGCTATCAGCTGTCTCAAAACTTTCTCCGCCATAATATTCAGCGACGTCAACCACATATTCCCCATCAGAAACATGCTGGTCACCTAACTCAACAGAAGAGACTCCTTCTATCGTTATTAGCTTTAATTTGGAATCCGACTGTAGCAGTAATAAAGCTCTTCTTGATGCCCATAAATAGTGAAACTGGTCACCATCACGGCTTGTTCTGACTAAATCAGTTGACGACATTTTAAAGAACTCTTCTTGGAATTTTAGTAGGTTAGTAATATTTACTGATTATTTCAGCTTGTGTCAAGCTAGCATGCTGACAATAAAAGGACTCTATTGAGTTTAAAGCGTCTCTTAGTTGCCGCTGTGACACTTGAACATACTGTAGGGTAACATCATCGCTTGATTTAGCTTCACGATGATTGAGCAAGCGTTTAAGGACTGGATAGCTGATATTTAAGCTATTGGCTACCGTTCCGAAAGTACGACGCAGATCATGTGGAGTAATATATAGGTTTGCTTGATTACCTATGGCCTTGTAACTACCACTTAAGTCTTTTATATGATCATCGCTGGCTTGCAAGTCACTTGGAAATACCCATTGCTTACCAGAACTCATTCTCCACCTTTCTTCGAGTAGGGCCTGTAAAATATTACTAGTAGGCATATGATAATCAGAACCGTTTTTTGTATCTTTGAATATTATCCTGCCAGCTTTAAGGTCGATGTCAGACCACTTTAAAGACTGCGCTTCGTTTAAACGCACACCAGTAAACATAAAAAATAGCATGATATCTCGTGCATTATTGCTATGGGGCGCTTGCATGTGTGAGCTTCTATCAACATAATTTAAAAGCGTTTTAAGATACATACCTATATATTCTTCTTCAATATGTTTGGTACGTGGTTTAATTCTATTCCAGTCTTTTTTAGCATTGAGTATACGTATAGGTTGCTCTTTTATTAAAAAGTCTTCGTCATCATCTAAAAAGCTATCACGGCAATAATTCCAAACTGATCGCAGAGCTCTCATCGTTGCATTAGCCTGAGCTTCGCTATGCTTGCTTATCTCCTTATGTTTATCACTTATCATTGACTTAGTAATATCATTTAGAGAGATATTTAGCCAGACTTTTAGCTTATGTAGTATTTGACGGTCATAAGTGGTAATAGTGCCTTCAGCTAAGCCAGTCTTCGTTGATTTAAAGTAGTCATAAGCTTCTTGCAGTGTTGGCACATTATTGGTCTTATCTTTCGGATCTTCTAGGTTCTCATGAAGCCCGTCATAAACATGCATGCCTTTTTTGATGTTAGCCATCATTATGCTTGCTTTTTCACGTGCTTCGGTTAGTGTAATTAAATGCGTTTCTTCTACTTCGTCTCTATACAGCTTTCCATTGATGCGCTTATGCAATGTATAGCGTTTAGACTGCTTACCGACACGTAGCGCAAATCCAGTTAATACATCATCCATATAGATATCAGTACCTTTAGCGGTATAGTCTATTGAATCAATAAATTTTTTGGTAAGTTTAACTTTCATATATCACCCATGCAGCAGTATATAACCATAGTATTAGTAGTCATCATACTTTAATTACTACAAGGGTCAAAGTATCAAGATAGTATCAAAAAATTAATTATATCAGTGCACTTGCATGAAATTTAGACAATAAAAAACCCTTACAAGTCAATGACTGTAAGGGTTTGAATTTGGTGGGCCCAGTAGGACTTGAACCTACGACCAAAGGATTATGAGTCCTCTGCTCTAACCAACTGAGCTATGGGCCCTAACGTTAGACGCACAATGATACCTGATTTTTTTAATTTTTCAAGTAAAAGATAGGCAGTAATCAAGATATTTTTTATTGAGCCATATTTTTGTATTACAGGTGACCGCCAGCTATGGTTAGACTACGGCCTCCATCCACAGTGATAATCTCTCCTGTGACATAATTTGCCTGAACAAGATATAGTACGCTATGAGCAACCTCATCAGGTTGGCCTATGCGCCGCATGGGGATAGCATTGATAATACTTTGTTGCTGCTCGTTATCAATAGCTTGGTCGCTAGTAGGGTCAGGTAAAATATTGACCCCAGGTGCCACCCCATTAACCCGCACTTCTGGCGCCATCTCTAGCGCTAGCGACTGTACCATCATCCGATGTGCAGCCTTTGCCATGTTGTAGACAGTGTAGTTATTAAACGGTCTATCATGCGCGTGTATGTCCAATAAGCTAATAATGCAGCCTTGTTGTTGCCTAAGATAAGGTAATAGGGCTTGGCTCAGTAATAAAGGGGCTTTCGCGTTGGTCAAAAGCAACTCATCCCACTGTGCATGATTGATACTACCGAGCGGGCTAGGATAAAACCGCGAAGCATTATGCACCAATACATCAAGCTGTCCAAACGCCTCTACGATATTTTTAACAAAGCTGTCTAAAGCTGCTTTATCATTAACTATTGTCAAGTCAGCAACGATAACTTTTGCACTATTAGCACGGATGTCGTTCAGATGGTCAGCCAAGTCATTAGCGTCTTGTTCACTACGGTGACAATGAATGATGACGCGGTAACCTTGCCTATGAGCCGCTTTAACAATAGCCGCACCAATGCGCCTAGCACTACCTGTGACAAGCATCACTGGCGCTTGGTTATTGATATTTTCTGCTTGGTAGGCATTAGTTTCTTGGTCCATAGCAATACTACTTTTTTCTCTAAGGTGCTTGTCTATATCATTCTTGCGCTTGCAAGTGTTCAATCCTGCTTTGTCGTAAGGCTGTACCAATAGCCGGGCCTTTAAGGTCTGGCGCAATGTCAGTCATACCGATGGCGTGAAAGCTGTTTAGTGCTAACATCATTTGGCGATGCTGTGTTGCTAGCTGTAACACATGACTGCACACTAGCAGTTGAGAGAGCTTGTCAGGCTCCTTATGCGCACCGCAGGCTTGGATTAGATCGATTTTTTCAGCCGCATTTAGACTGTTTATTGTGCTTAGTTTGTCAGCTTGCTGAGCGAATAAAATTGCGAACTGAGTATGTGCTTTGGGGACTTTGGCTTTATTACCGATAGCGTTAATATTTTTTATAGCGGTTGATACGTTAGACGTAGACTCAGAGTTTTCGCTATTAAATAATGATGAAGACAGGCTAGTCATTAGTAGCGCCCAACGCTGTGACAAGTTTAGACGCATTTGGCCTGCAAAATATAATGCTGTCTGCGCTGTTTCTCTTATTTGGATATTGTCCCAAGCATGATGCAATGGCGCGAAATACTCTATGAGCGCACCAATTTCAAACAGTTTTTGCCAATAGACTTGCGGTGATAACTGCATAGTTGCACGGCTCGATTCTTGCCAAATACGTTCGGCGCTTAAATGAGCCAGCTCTCCTGTATCAACCAATTGACGCATCAGCGTTAAAGTGTCATCCGCGATGGTGAACCCTAAATCGTAGTAACGACTATAGAAGCGCACTGTTCGAAGTACACGTAATGGATCTTCATTAAAAGCATTAGACACATGACGCAATGTCTTACTTTTTAAGTCTTGTAGGCCACCATAGTAGTCGATGACTTGTCCATTAATCGGGGTATCGTCAGTTAAGCTGGTAACTTCAATTGCCATCGCGTTGATGGTTAAATCACGACGGCGCAAATCATCCTCTAGACTAACATCAGGGCTGGCATGTACGCTAAAACCTTTGTAGCCTGAGCCTTGCTTACGTTCTGTGCGTGCTAGGGCATATTCTTCGTGACTGGTCGGGTGCAAAAACACCGGAAAATCAGCACCGACTTGTTGAAACCCTGCGTCAATCATCTCTGCCACGGTAGCACCAACGACGACGAAGTCCTTGTCCTTGATAGGACGCTTGAGCAGTCGATCGCGTACAGCACCGCCTACGAGGTAAATTTGCATAGAAGCCTCTTGTTATTATCGAGCTTTATATCACTAGCTCAATTTTTATGAATCAAAAAACCAGCCAATGCTCTATAAGTTGCATTGACTGGTTTTAGTATAGCAGAAGGGCTCTGTCAATGGATGACAGAGCCCTTCTTAATATAGTCAATCCTCTATAAATTGAGTATGGTGTCAGCCTCGCTCAGTCTACTACTCGTAGTACTTTCACTCGGCTTCCTTGCATCCAAATTAACTTGAACCGACTACAGTGCATTCATACTGGGTATGATATATGACTATTTTTCGTTTTCTAGGTCTTGCGCTTCAGTAACGGTCAATGCAGTCATATTAACGATACCACGTGCTGTCGCTGATGGTGTCAAAATGTGTACCGGCTTATTAGTACCTAATAGGATAGGGCCGATAGAAGCACTGCCAGTCGCTGTTTTAAGCAGGTTGAAAGCGATGTTTGAGGCATCAAGGGTTGGCAAGATAAGCAGGTTCGCCGCACCTTTTAACGGGCTTGATGGCATATCGTTTAGACGAATATTTTCGTTAAGCGCGGCATCACCTTGCATTTCGCCTTCAAACTCAAAGTCGACATTCATATTTGTTAATAGTTCATGAACCTTGCGCATTTTGACAGCGCTGGCACGATCTGAAGCACCAAAGTTAGAATGAGACACTAGCGCGACGCGTGGCGTAATACCAAAGCGACGTAGCTGATCCGTTGCCAAGACAGTCATTTCAGCCAATTGCTCAGCTGTTGGGTCTTCATGGACATAAGTATCAGCGATAAAGATATTACGATCTTGCATGAGTACCGCATTCATCGCATAGAAGTCGTTCATACCTTGTTTTTTGCCAATGACGCTTTCAACGTATTTTAGATGCAATTGGTAATGGCCAAAGGTACCACATACCATGCCATCTGCTGCACCATTTTCAACCAGCAAAGAACCAATCAAAGTCGTCTTACGGCGAACATCACGACGAGCAAGCTCAATGCTTACACCGCGGCGTTTGTTCTTCTCGTAGTAGCCCTGCCAGTAGTCTTTGTAGCGAGGATCGTCATCAACGTTGACGATGGTAATGTTCTCGCCAGCTTTTAGACGTAGGCCTAGCTTTTTGATATTGGCTTCGATAACTGAAGGGCGACCAACCAAGATAGGTTGTGCTAACTTCTCATCAACGACGACTTGCACAGCAAGTAAGATATTGTTGTCTTCACCTTCACAGTACACGATACGTTTTGGATCGGCTTTAGCACGAGCAAAGATTGGCTTCATGACAAACGCTGAGTTATAAACAAACTCAGACAGACGCTGACGATAGGCTTGCATGTCATCGATAGGTAACGTGGCAACGCCTGAATCCATCGCTGCTTTGGCAACAGCAGATGCGATTTCAATGATTAGATTTGGCTCTAGAGGGCCTGGGATTAAGTAGTCACGACCAAAGCTCTGCATCTTTTCGATGTTTCTAGCGCTGGTAGTTGGAGTGGCTTCAACGTGTGCCATCGCAGCGATTGCTTTTACGCAGGCGACTTTCATCTCTTCGTTAACGGTGGTCGCACCAACATCCAATGCACCACGGAAGATGTATGGGAAACATAGCGCGTTGTTTACTTGGTTTGGATAGTCTGAACGACCAGTTGCCATGATGACGTCTGGACGTACGGCATGTGCCAATTCTGGCATGATTTCAGGTGTTGGGTTGGCAAGTGCAAAGACGATAGGGTCTTTGGCCATACGGCGAACCATGTCTTCAGACAATGTACCAGGCATAGATAAGCCTAAGAACATATCGACATCGTCCATGACTTCTTCGATAGAAGTAGCCGTAACATCACGAGCATAGCGTTGTTTGGTTTCATCAAGGTTTTCACGGCTAGTACTGATGATACCGCGTGAATCTGAAACAATAATGTTGTTCTTATTAACGCCAAGCGCGCAAATGATATCTAGGCAAGAAATAGCTGCTGCGCCTGCACCTGAACAAACAATTTTAATCTCTTCGATTTTTTTGCCAGTAATCAACAAAGCATTTAGCATGGCTGCGGCAACGATGATTGACGTACCATGTTGGTCATCATGGAACACAGGAATGTTCATGCGCTCACGTAGTACGCGCTCAATTTTGAAACATTCTGGTGCTTTGATATCTTCTAAGTTGATACCACCAAAGGTAGGTTCAAGCGAGGCAACCGCTTCGATGAACTTATCTGGATCGTTTTGAGCAATTTCAATATCAAAAACGTCGATACCTGCGAACTTCTTAAATAGAACGCCTTTACCTTCCATAACTGGCTTCGATGCCAATGGACCGATATTACCCAGACCCAATACAGCAGTACCGTTAGTGATAACACCAACTAGGTTGTTACGTGCCGTGTATTTAGACGCAAGTTTTGGATCTCTTTGGATCTCAAGACAAGGTACAGCAACGCCTGGAGAGTAGGCGAGTGCTAAATCACGTTGGTTGGCTAGCTGCTTAGTAGGGGTTACCGAAATTTTACCTGGGCGTGGAAACTCATGGTAATGTAAGGCAGCTTGTTCAAACTGCTCTTTTTCTGTATTGAGGTTATCCGTATTCGAAGTGGTATCGTCATTCATAATAATTGCCATGGTTGGAATAAATTGGAATAAATTAAATGGTGATAAAAAACAACGTCTAACCCTCCAAAGATCATTGAATGATAATAATTGAAAGGTACAAAGACGTTAAACGACTCACGACCATCAAAATCATGGTCGACGATCAAAAATCAGGTCAAAAAAGCAAACTAGCTAAAATATTCATTCTAGCATTATAGCCAATTCACTGCCTAGTCAACAACGGTGAATTGTGCGAATAATATAATAAAATGATATTCGTTATTTATCTCGTTGATAATGCCAAAAAATGCGGTTAGATATCAACCTTAATTTCATAATATTTCAAAATATTACAGAATTGAAAGGTACTAAGACGAGCAACTACTAAGACGAGCAACTACTAAGACGAGCAACTACTAAGACGAGCAACTACTAAGACGAGCAACTAATAGGCATCTGCGGTGTATCAGGCGCAGGCGCATTACTATCTAGATCATTAGCGATATCTTGCACGCTATAAGGATTGGCTAATAAACGAAACACTCGATCAACCTCTTCAAACTGACCTTGCTCTGCGGCAGTAATTGCACGCTGCGCCATGCCATTACGAAGGACATAAACAGGATTGTTGGTTGTCATGTCATCAACTGCCTGCTCAAGTGACAGCTGCTCGATGCTTGCAAGATAACGTGTTGACCAGTCTTGCCATACTTGCTGCGCATCATTGCTTAATTCAGTGGTCATAGTAGCCAGTAGTTTTTGTTCATAAGGATGATCTGCTGGTGCGACCAAACCGAGTAGGGCGCGGAAGCTATTGGTATAGTCGAGCAAATTGTCTTCTAATAGTGTCAACCATTCAAAAGCCAAGTTGAGGCTTTCTCTTTGATGCGGTAAGCCAAGCTTGCGGCACAGACCTTGCTGATAGTGCTGCATAAAGGTTGCTTCGTAAGGTGCTAAGCACTCAGAGAGAGTCTCACGAGTGACGCCTTCTAGGCGCATAAAGTGTGGCAGCCAAACATTTAGATTCCAGTGCCCGATAGCAGGCTGATTCTGATAAGCATAGCGACCCGTATGGTCTGAGTGATTATTAATCCATGCAGGATTGAAGCGCTCCATAAAGCCAAACGGCCCGAAGTCCAAAGTACTGCCTGTGATAGATAAGTTATCTGTGTTCATGACACCGTGAGCAAAGCCAATCAATTGCCAATCAGCAATCATACGCGCCGTACGCTCAATCACTGCGGTCAAGAAAGCTAAGACAGGTGTTTCGCTATCGCGGCACTCTGGATAATAAGTGTCAATCATATAGTTAGTGAACTCACCCAGTACATCAGGGGCAAAGCTAGCAATCCATTCGACATGACCTAAACGAATATGACTATCGGCCACACGCATTAGTGCTGCACCTGCTTCGATACGCTCACGGCGCACTCTCGTATTAGATACCACAAACCCTAGAGCGTTAGATGAGGGGATGCCAAGCTGCGTCAATGCATGACCGCACAGGTACTCGCGAATGGTACTACGTAAGACTGCTCGTCCATCACCCATGCGTGAATAGGGTGTCAAGCCAGCGCCTTTTAGATGCAAGTCTTGTGGCTGCCCATGATTATCGAGTACTTGCGCCATGAGCAAACCGCGTCCGTCACCCAATTGCCCAGCCCATTGTCCAAACTGGTGACCAGCATAGGCCATAGATAGTGGTTTGAAATCAGCTGGCACGTATTGACCGCCCAATATCTCAACCCAATTGGTCATCAGGTCCTCGTCGTTTGCCCAGCCTAACTGCTGTGCAACTTGAGTGTTGAAGTGACCGACACGAGGATTGTCTAGTGGCGTCGGTGGCTGCTCATGATAAAGGCGCGTGTCTAGGTTGACGTAAGTGTTTTGATAACGCATACAGGCCGTTTCCATTAAAATATAAAAGTGAGAATGTCACTATAGCATAGCTCTCATATGGCATCGTTGCACTCTGTCCGTCTCTTGTAATATCTGATCGGAAAATGAATTTTTCGGTCGTTAATTAACTGAATGTGATGAACGAGATTGTTATTGCTTGTAGGTTGAATCTGGCAATGGCTCAGTCAATGTATTTGACCATTTATTATGATGATAAGGTCGTTAGAAGTAGCTGTAGTGACATAAGCGATAAATTATAAGCAAAAAAATCCCCCTATCTAGGACGGATAGGGGGATGGAGAAGCTTCAAAATTATAAAACAAATCAGAGGTTAATTAAGCCGCTTTTTCGTTAGCGCCAATAGAGCGGAAGGCGGTTTTTAGATTGCTGTTATGCTCAAGGATTTTCTGTTCAATTTTCGCATAATCATGCTTTAGCTTATCATCAACTTCACGTAAGCGATCAGCACATTCTATTTTTTTCATTTCAATAGTTTGAGCTTTCAGTGATTGCCATTCTTCGACAGTTTGTTTAAATGCATCGTATTCAAACTTAATGCGGTCTTGGAAGCTCTTCATCGCATGAGGAAGATCAAGCCCAGTGCTTGTGGCTGTATCGATCTGCTGTTGTGCTGCTTTGAACTGCATTTGCACTTCGGCATGCTTAATAGTCGTATCATCAACAGTACGCAAATCCGTCGTTAAACCGATTTTTGATAAACCAGCAATCAACCATTTTGTTGGATCATATTGCCACCATTTCACGCCATTACGATAATCATACTGGAAGAAATGATGATAGTTATGATAACCCTCGCCCCACGTAAAGATAGCTAAGAAAAAGTTATCACGAGCACTATTAGTATCCGTATAAGGACGTGTACCAAACATATGACATAGCGAATTGATGAAGAAGGTGAAGTGATGAGTTAATACCAAGCGCAGCAAACCAGCGATCAGTAAAGTACCCCAAACATCACCAATGAGCCAACCAATAGCAGCAACCATACCAACATTCATGGCAACTACCCACAAACCATAATATTTATGCTGAATCTGTAAGACTCTGTCTTTGGTCAAATCAGGAATGTTTTTATAATCAAATTTACCGCTAGGGTAGTTGCGTAGCATCCAACCAATATGGCTGAACCAAAAACCACGCTGTGCTGAATATGGATCGTCCAAACGATCATCTACATGACGATGGTGAGTACGATGTCCAGAAACCCAATCAAACGCTGAGCCTTGTACGGCTAAGGTTGAACCTAACAATAAAAAGTTTTTGACAATAGGGTGCGCTTTGTAAGCACGGTGCGATAGCAGACGATGGTAACCCGCCGTGATACTGATACCTGTCCATACCATAAAGGCACCAAACACACCCCAAACAGGAGCGCTAACTTCATGAGTCCATAGATACCATGGCGTAATCACAGCAGCAGCAATTGGCGTCGCTACTAAAATAGCCGCTGGAATCCAGTTAATTGGTGCTTTGGTAAATTCAAACTCACGCATATCAATGCTTTGCTCTTGCGCAGAAAGATCCGCTTGCTCAGAAGCTTTCGCATAATTGCGTTTTGCAACAGGCTGCTCATCAAGCGCCATTTGCGCTTTTTTCTCATCGAAACGAGTTTTAAAACGCGTTACTTGAGTGCTGGCGGTCTTTACAAGCGTATCACCAGATTTGATAGCGAAACGTAAGCCTTTAAGCGGTAAGCCAAGTGCTTTTTTTGCAATCATATAATATCCCTAACGGTATTAATTTAAGCCACCATAGTACCTTAAAAAGCGTGTAAAGTGAACACTTATACACTATAAAAATATTGCTAAATAACAATAACTTGTATGGATTATAGAATGTATTGATCAAAAATACGAGTGACTTATCAGACATGAAGGAGAAGTGTAACAAGAAGGGTAGATATGTAGGAAAGAATGCGTTTATCGAAAAAATGATTAAATATCAAAAAAGTACGGATAACTCGGTTAAGGCAACAGCAAATGACTTGGAAAATCCGTAATGATGACATCGGTCTGCCATTTGATGAGCTGCTCAATGGTGGGAATATCATTAACCGTCCAAGCACTTACGGGCAATCCATAACGGTGGCTATGCTTGATGACGGCTTGGGTCAAAAGCGGATAATGAATGCCCAGTTGAATACAACCGAGTTGCAATGCAGTGTTGGTCGCGCTTGCCAACGCTTCTGGCGTACGAATAAGCAAGCCGCGAGGCATATGAGATAATAGTTTGTGACGTTGTAAACGGTTGTGTAACTCGACATCGAAGCTCGTCAACACAACTGGTAAGCTGGCAAGAGGTGTATCAATAAATGCCTGCCGAAGCGCTGCAATCAATACTGCATAATTGGTACGGCTATGCGTTTTAATTTCAAGCTCAATAACGTTAAACCCGCTAAGCGCAGGTGCCATGCTCGCCAATGTCATAATAGGTTGGCCAAACTGCAATTGGCACTGAATCTCAGTCAGTTTTAACTGATCAATACGTGATTGCCGACCGCACATACGCTCTAAATCATCGTCATGGAATACGATTAAGTGACCGTCAGCGTTTAGTTGTATATCAAACTCTACGCCTGCTAAGCCTCTTGACTTGAGGTTTTGAGAGTATTGAAAGCCTGAAAAAGTATTTTCTAACGCCTCACCGCGTGCGCCTCGATGACCTAATAACAACGTATCTCTAAAATTTATCATATGCACCAATTATCGATGATTTTTATGCCCAATCATATAGCGTCATATCAACGACGTCTAACAAAAACTGCGATGCAATCCGTACTTTTTTGAATATGACTTTTTAAAGTCCAAATCTGCGAATGTTTGTTATGTTTTTGCAACCAAACGCAGGTTTTTTCCACAATGAGGGGCACTATTTGTATATCCATGGGCTACACTAATGACCATTTGATTTAAACACCGTATAATGATGTGGTTTTCATATCTGTAGCAGCTAGCGTTGCGATTTGAATGTTGAACACTGTCAGTCAGTGGCGGTACGAACCTGTAAATTGGGAGTAGAGTTAGTATGAGCGTAGCAAATATAAGTTTGAGCAAGTGGCATAAAGTTGCTGGGATTGGATTGGTATGTGGTTTGGCGCTTGCAGGCTGTGATCGCTCAGATAAAGAAGACACTACTGAGCAGGCAGAGCTAACAGAACAAGAGACGGTCGATGCTGAAAATAGTGTTGCGCCTGCGATCAGTTGTGATGATCCTATGGTGCAAGATCGCCTTAAGTCAGCTCTAAAGAATACGCTCAATCAACAAGCACAGTCATTGGCTGCCAATTATGCAAATGATGCTGAAATCAGTTTAGCAAATGGTGTGGTTAGCGAAAAAACCAATGGTGTTGTCATTGACGTCCAAAACGCTGCGATCTTGCAACAAGCCAATGAGAACGGCATGACCACCTGCCAAGCAAGTGTCAGCATGACGCTACCAAGTGAAGACTTGTATCAAGCCAGTCAGGTACAAGCGGCCAATAATCAGCCAAGTCTACAATCGCGTTTAGCGCAAGACAATATCCGTATCAATAACAATATGCTCGTTGATGACGCGTTCACTTACATCGTCGGTACTCAAGGCGGTCAAGTGCGTACGCGTATTGCAGGTCAGCCTGCTTTGATTACTGTTGTTGCAGATGTGATGGCAGGTTCTGTCTTTAAAACTGCAATGGATGAGCAACGCGCCCAACGTGCTGCTGAGCGCCGTGCAACACAGAACAACGATACGGCTCAAACAGCGCCAATCCGTCAGCCAAGAACCGTAACGCCAGTTGAGCCAATTCGCCCAACTGAACCTACGCCACCGCCAACCATCAATAAACCTGCTGAAAGTCAGAGCAGTTCGACTGCAAACACCCAAGCAGCAGCTGAGCCTAGCAAGCCAGCTACACCAAAGGCCGTACCTAAAGATGAAACCATTGATATGGTCATCATTGAAGACAACAGTGCGACTTATTAATTGGTCATTGTAATGAGTTAGCGATTTCTAGTAAACCGAATTGCTATCGCTCAATAATAAAAACCCCGCAACAATCGTGTCGCGGGGTTTTTTGTGTTTAAGCTCTTTATTGCTAAATACTTAGTTTGTATTATTGACTGTCAGGAACGTTTTCAATGCTTGGCTGTCCCATAACACCTCAGAAACCTTCTCTGGGTCTGTACAGAAGCGTGCAGCGACAAACAACCAATCAGATAAGCGATTGATAAAGCTGACAGCAGTACTTCGAATCGCTTGTGGGCGCTGCTGCTGCAATATCACAGCTTGACGTTCAGCACGGCGACATACACTACGCGCCACGTGTAATTGACTGACCAATATAGAACCTGTCGGCAGAATAAAGTCTTTTAGCGGTGGCAATGTGGCATTCATCATATCTATTTGCTGCTCTAACCATTCAATATGAGTGGCATTAACTCCTTCATATTCTGGCATGGCAAGCTCGCCGCCTATATTGAATAACAAGTGCTGAATGATGACCAAGGCTTCAGAGAACTCTTTCTCTATAGATTGCCCTTTATTGTGTTTTAGTTGCGCACATACCAAGCCAACATGCGAATTGAGCTCGTCGATGTCACCCATGACGCTAAATAGATCGTCCGCTTTACTAAGGCGGCTGCCATCAGCCATACCAGTGCTGCCGTCATCTCCAGTACGTGTGTATATTTTGCTTAAGCGATTGCCCATCTTTACATCCTTAACGGTTTTTATGATTGAATAGCGTTAGTTGCACGCTCATTGTAGTATTTTACGCCTGTTTTCGCTAAGATAATGGGTTACGTTTTATATCACGACGTTTTTGGTCTGAATTTTTTATTTTCTGGATTTATAGTCTCAGTCGTTGATATGACTTATTCATATACGGCGGCTGAGATTTCACATTTCTCTATTTTATTCACGTTACAAGGCTTTTTTACTATGACCACACCACTTGCAGATGCGATGTCCCAACTTGCCATTTACGATTCATTGACTGGCAGCAAGCGTCAGTTTGTACCACTCAAAGCAGGGCAGGTTGGTATGTATGTATGCGGCATGACCGTTTATGACTATTGTCATATTGGTCATGCGCGAGTGATGGTCAGTTTTGATATGGCTGTTCGTTGGTTGGCACGTTTGGGTTACGACGTGAACTACGTACGTAATATCACTGATATCGATGATAAAATCATTGCCCGTGCTGCTGAAAATGGTGAAGAGATTGGTACATTGACGCAGCGTTTTATTGAAGCGATGCATGAAGACGCGACTGCCCTTGGTTGTGAGATGCCAAATGCTGAGCCACGTGCGACTGATCATATCGATGATATGCAGGATATGATTGAGACATTAGTCACTGGCAACTACGCGTACGCAGGCGACAACGGTGATGTCTATTATGCCGTCGATAGCTTTGACGGTTATGGCAAATTATCTAAGCGCAATCTAGACGATATGCAGGCAGGTTCGCGAGTCGAAGTTGAAAATGATAAACGCAATCCATTTGACTTTGTACTATGGAAAGCGGCAAAACCTGACGAGCCGCAGTGGGCATCACCATGGGGTCAAGGGCGTCCAGGCTGGCATATTGAATGTTCAGCGATGTCGACTAAGTGCTTAGGTAGCACCTTTGATATTCATGGCGGTGGTCATGACTTACAGTTCCCGCATCATGAAAACGAAATCGCGCAGTCTGAGGCAGCAACTGGTTGTGAGTATGCACGCAACTGGATGCATGTTGGTTTTATCAATGTCGATGGCGAAAAAATGTCTAAGTCATTGGGCAACTTTTTTACCATTCGCGATGTAATGGCAAAGTACTTACCCGAGACGGTGCGTTTTTTCTTATTATCGAGCCATTACCGCAGCCAAGTTAACTTCTCTGATAGTGCCTTAGATGAAGCGCATAATAGCCTAAGTAGGTTGTACAATGCACTAAAATTGGCTGAGCAGCAAAAAGGACAGTCAATCGTAATCAATGAAGACTCAGTGGCTGAAGTTTATAATAGCGCGGTTGGTCAAGACTTCATCAAGGCGATGAATGACGACTTTAATAGCTCGACGGCTATCAGTGTCTTATTCGGATTGGCTCGTGATATCAATAAAGCCATTAAAGCAGAAGACGTCGACACCGCATGGCAGTTGGCACAGCAACTAAAAGCATTGGCGCAGGTATTAAATATTTTACAGCAGCCAGTGCAGCAGTTTTTGCAAGCAGTGATTGGTGATCAGGCAGAAGATGGTCTAACGGATGCGGTTATTGATAATTTAATCATCGAACGTGCAGAGTCTAAAGCCAACAAAAACTTTGCCCGTGCTGATGAGATACGTGAGCAACTAAAAGAGGCGGGTATTGAGCTCGAAGATAGCCGTGCTGGCACCACATGGCGCCGCGCTTAAAACAACTCTTGCCGTTTATAGGGTAAATAGCTACAAATCTCGTAATAAATTAAGTCAGCTTTAGGCTGGCTTTTTTTTGCTTACTGAATTAGGTTAAAGCAGCACCGATATATTTTTTATACTTCCCTTTGTAGACTGATGGCTTTGAAAACATGAATACTCTTAAACAAAATCCTATGAACAATCATTGTGATGTTTTGCGCTCAGATGATAATCATCAAGTAGATGTAGAGAAAAGTCGTTTTAAAAGCCACATGCTGCAAGTATTGTTGGGCTTTTTGATTGTCGCTATAAATGTCATCTATTCACCCGTTTATGCAGCAAATAGTGAAAATGCACAGAGTGCGAGCGAGCCGGAAAAACAAACGCCTAGTAAGCCTGATAGTTTTTCTGAATATGCCGCTCAGCAAGTCAATGCGCTTAAAGATGAAAGTGTTAGTATTTCTGGTATTACTGAAGAAATCTTTGATCCTACTGAACGTAACGCAGTAGAGCAGGCAGGCAGGCTACAAGGGGATACGGCACTGACCGGAGAATATAGTGAGAGCTACTATATTCTCGATAAACTAAATGCAGGGTTGCCACCGTTATCTGAGCCAGCTAATTTAGAAACACCGCTTGCAGCCTTAGAGTTTTTTCAATCAGCGTTAATGAAGCAGCAGTATGATTTGGCCGCTTACGCACTAAATATGAACTTGATTGATGAGAAAAGCCAACGTAGTCGTGCGCTTGATCTCACAAAACGACTGGATTTTTTATTGTCCGAAAAGGAGCTATATGTATTCGATGATATGCCAGATCGTCCCGATGGCTTAATTGAACCACCGCTTGGTAATAATAGCAGTGTCATGGGTATTGCCAGACGTTCTATTCAGCTTGGCTATGTTGATTATCGCGAGCGCCGTGTTCCTATTTATTTGCAACGAGTACGAGTAGGGGATGAAGCCCCTGTCTGGGTATTTTCGGCGCAGACAGTAGGCAATATTGATAATCTCTATGAGCAGTATCATCCAGCCGAGTTTGAGCGTTATTTGCCCACTTGGTTAAAGCTAAAGTTTTTTGGAATTGCGCTATGGGAATTCTCAGCGCTGATATTGTTCTTTTTATTAACCATGGGGATGGGTTGGCTACTGAGTAAAGGTACTGCAAAAATCATCAATCATTATATCGATGAAGAAAAATACAGCGTGTATGTTGGCAGTACCAATGGCGTCGCAGATTTGGTTAGCAAGCTAACAGTACCATTAACCTTTACCATCAGTTTTTCACTGGTTTTTACCTTGGTTTCTGGTGGTTTTCCTTATTTAGATGCAGTCGCCTCATCTACTCGTCCATTGATTTGGATTGGACTGGTATTTAGTACCATGTGGTTAGGCATTCGTATCATTAACTTTTTTGCCAATCGCTATCAAGACATGCAGATTGAAAATTTGGCTGCAGAGCATTTCGATAAAGAACGTCGCCGCCGTACTTATGTATCAATATTTCGCCGTGTGTTTATTTTCGCGATGATTTTGGGAAGCTTCTGGATAGGTCTTAGTGAATTTGCAAATATGGAAGGCCTTGGCAAAACTTTATTGACTTCAGCGGGTATTGCAGGTGTGGTTATCGGTATTGCGGCACAGCCAATATTAGGGAATATCATCGCTGGTGTACAGGTAGCAGTGACGCAGCCAGTGCGAATCGGCGATAGTGTGATAATGGACGGTAATTTTAGTACGGTTGAAGACCTGCGTTACACGTATGCCGTGTTAAAAACATGGGATGAGCGTCGCTTGATCGTGCCAATGCGTGAGCTAATCACTGAACGAGTAGAAAACTGGTCGCATACAGAGGTTCATCAGACCTGTCCTGTGTTTTTGTATATCGACTATGGTGCAGATATTGACGCTATCCGAGAGACGTTTATATCGATGGTCAAGGACAATAAACTTTGGGATGATAAAACAGAACCTGAAATGTATGTGGTTGATGTAACCGAAAACACCATTCAGCTGCGCGGCGCTGTTTCATCAGTAGGGCCTATAGAAGCATGGACGCTGGCCTGTGAGATACGGGAGCAAATGCTTGGTTACCTGCATGCACAGCAAAACAAATATCTACCCACAGAGCGCTTTACGTTAACAAGAAGCGACTAGAGATTGGGAATAGCGATGAGCTTTGCGAGCTTGATTAGCTTTAAAAGCGAGCTATTGATGGTTTGAGATATGATTGACATCGATAAAGACGCACTTGTGTAAAATAATCTGACAAATATAGTGTGTCAGCGAGGCGCTTATTTGTTATAATGTGGCGTTATTTTTATAGGATAACTGAGTGGTTGGCGATGAGTCGGCACTGTGCTTGCAGCTGCAATGATTGATACGCTTAACCCTGAGCTCCTACCCATCAAAATAACCACCACTAGGGGTCTGTATGTTGCGAATTGTCGATGAAGCCTTAACCTTTGATGACGTTTTATTATTACCAGCCTATTCTGAAGTTCTGCCAAAAACTGCTGATCTGTCTACTCGTTTGACCAAAAACATCACACTTAATCTTCCGCTAATCTCTGCGGCAATGGATACTGTGACTGAGTCTGAAATGGCTATCACAATGGCACAGCTTGGTGGCATGGGTATTTTGCATAAGAGCATGGACATCGAAAAGCAAGCCACACAAGTACGCCGTGTCAAAAAATTTGAAGCGGGTACCGTTGTTGATCCTATCACTGTCCACCCAGAGATGACGATTGGTGAATTGCTGCGTTTGACCCAAGATAACAATATCTCAGGTGTGCCTGTAGTCGAGAAAGGCACAGATAACGTTGTGGGTATTGTTACCCATAGAGATTGGCGTTTTGAGACCAATTTGTCATTGCCAGTTAGCCAGATTATGACGCCTAAAGAGCAGCTAGTAACTGTACATGAAGGTGAAAGCAACGAGAATATCAAAAGATTGTTGCATGAGCATCGCATCGAAAAAGTCATCGTTATTGACGATAATTTCCGCCTGCGTGGTTTGATTACTGTTAATGACTTTGCCAAAGCTGAAAACAATCCAAATGCGTGTAAAGACGAGCAAGGTCGCCTACGTGTTGGCGCGGCTGTTGGTACAGGTGCCGATACGCAAGCACGCGTTGAAGCATTAATCGCTGCTGATGTCGACGTTATCGTCGTTGATACTGCGCACGGTCACTCAAAAGGCGTGATCGATAAAGTATCTTGGATTAAGAAAAACTATCCACATGTGCAAGTAATCGGTGGCAACATCGCAACAGGTGAAGCTGCAATCGCTTTACGTGACGCAGGTGCTGATGCAGTAAAAGTAGGTATCGGCCCTGGTTCTATCTGTACCACGCGTATTATCGCAGGTATCGGTGTCCCACAAATATCAGCCATTGATAATGTTGCTAGTGCTTTAAAAGACAGCATTCCATTGATTGCTGACGGTGGTATTCGCTACTCTGGTGATATGGCAAAAGCAATCGCTGCTGGTGCATCATGTATCATGGTTGGTTCACTCATGGCTGGTACTGAAGAAGCGCCAGGTGAAGTTGAGCTGTTCCAAGGTCGCTACTATAAAGCTTATCGCGGTATGGGTAGTTTGGGTGCGATGTCAGGATCAAATGGTTCTTCAGATCGCTACTTCCAAGATGCAAAAGATGGCGTAGAGAAGCTAGTACCAGAAGGTATCGAAGGCCGTGTTCCTTATAAAGGACCCGTTGCGGGTATCGTTAATCAGTTGGTTGGTGGCTTACGTTCATCAATGGGTTATACTGGTTCTGCCACGATTGAAGATATGCGTACCAATCCGCAGTTTATCAAAGTAACCTCAGCGGGTATGAAAGAGTCGCATGTGCATGATGTGCAAATCACTAAAGAAGCACCGAACTATCGAGTAAACTAGATCGTTCTGTAAAATACTTCTCTTTTGTAGATTTAAAATGTATTGATGTTAGCTGAGACGTAAGGCTGCAGCGAGCTTAAGATACAAACAGCCAACAATGCTCTGTTATTGTTGGCTGTTTTTTTTGTAAAATACAGAAACAGATTATTACAACAATAGTATTGCCTGCGTATACGTTTGGCCTTTTATTTTTTTGACTTGAGGAACACATAATGAGCTATTTTGGCACTGATGGAATTCGCGGAAAATTTGGTGAATTACCAATTACACCGGATTTTATTTTAAAACTAGGCTACGTCACTGGGCTTGTTCTCATAGAAAAAAATGAAAATCTTACGCGTAAGCCAAGTGTGGTGATTGGTAAAGATACGCGTCTATCAGGCTATGTGATAGAGGGAGCATTACAAGCAGGTTTTAATGCGGCTGGTGTTGATGTTTATATGCTTGGTCCATTGCCAACCCCAGCGATTGCGCATTTGACCCGTAGTTTCAATGCAGATGCTGGCGTGGTTATCTCAGCCTCGCACAACCCCTATTATGATAATGGTATCAAGTTTTTCTCAGGTGACGGCAAAAAGATAAGTGATGAGATGCAGACTGCAATTAATGATAAATTGACAGCAATTATGAACGACGTTGGTAGTGATGTTGCCATAATGCCTATTCTTGATCCTGCAAATTTGGGTAAGAACAATCGTATTGACGATGCAAAAGGTCGCTACATTGAATTTTGCAAAGGCAGTTTCCCTTATCAATATGACCTCAGTCATCTGACGGTAGTAGTGGATTGTGCCAATGGTGCTGGCTATAGCGTAGCACCTAGAGTAATGCGCGAGTTGGGGGCCAACGTGATTGCCATCAATAATACGCCAGACGGTATCAATATCAATGCTGAATGTGGTTCTACCCATCCTGAAAGCTTACAAAAGGCTGTGCTTGAGCATGAAGCAGATGTCGGTATTGCACTAGATGGTGATGGCGACCGTATCGTAATGGTTGATGAGACGGGTAAGCTAGTCGACGGCGACGGTATCTTATATGTACTTGCTACCCAAGGTAAAACCAAAGCTGAAGGTGTTGTCGGCACACTCATGAGTAATATGGGATTAGAGCTGGCATTAAAAGATGCAAATATTCAATTTACTCGCGCAAAAGTGGGTGATCGCTATGTGATGCAGGATTTAGAAGCTAATGGCTGGATATTGGGCGGTGAGCCATCTGGCCATATTCTTTGCTTAGACAAAAGTCGCACAGGGGACGCTATCATTGCTGGCTTGCAAGTATTGGCAGTGATGCAAGCCAGAGAGCGTGCGTTAAGTGAGCTTGTTGAAGGTTTTGAAGTATTGCCACAAAAGCTAGTCAATGTACGTTTGTCTCAAATGCAAGACCCATTCAAACATGAGGAGTTGGTTGCTGCTTTTGACAAAGCACAGGCAACGCTAGAGGGTCGAGGTCGTCTATTGATACGTCAGTCAGGTACAGAGCCTATGATTCGCGTGATGGTGGAATCAGATGATGAGATAGAGTGTGATGTAATGGCTAATGACTTAGCTGATCTTATAAAGTCAGTACTAGGCTAATAGTATTTAGGGCAATAACTGGTATTCAAGATAATGACTGGTATTCGAGACAACAACATTATAGTTTTCAAATAAGGAGTTGCCATGAGCATGGACTTTACCGACCAACGCCTCTCATATGAGAAAGGTGAGCTTGACCAACAGTCAGTACCAACGTCACCATTCGAGCTCTTTAAAGCTTGGATGAACGAGGCGTTAGCGCAAAAGGTGCAAGAGCCTTATGCAATGAGTTTGGCGACATGTGGCGCAGACAATAAGCCTAGCGTCCGTATTGTGTTATTACGCGAAATTACTGAGACAGGTATTGTTTTTTATACCAATTATGAAAGCGCAAAAGGGCAGGATATCGCAGAAAACCCTAACGCTGAAGCATTATTCTTTTGGCATGAGCTAGAGCGTCAAGTCCGTATCAGCGGTAGTATCGCTAAAATAGATGCTGATAAATCGGCTGCTTACTTCCAAAAGCGTCCCCATGATAGCCAAGTAGGCGCTTGGGTGAGTCAACCGCAAAGTGGTGAAGTGGCCAATCGTGCAATCATGGAGCAAACATTTGAACAGCTTCAAGCAGAGCACCCTGACAATACCACTGTACCAACGCCAGAGTTTTGGGGTGGGTATGAGATTACGATTGAAAGTATTGAGTTTTGGCAAGGTCGCGCCAATCGGATGCATGACCGAATTGTGTATACGCACAGTAGCGACGACGACAGTGAAGGCAATAAAGGCTGGACAACCAAACGTTTATTACCATAGTTGTTGTAGTTTGAAGCTATAGATTATAGAAAACTAAAAAAGCCACTCTAAATCCAATTTCTTTGGTATCTAGAGTGGCTTTTTTACGTTAACTACTATTTAACTTGTTTGGCATTATTCTCTATTTAATTTTTTATTCAACCTTTCATTTAATATTGGTATCGACATCCACTGAGACTGACATGCCAGGGCGTAAGCGTGCCAGTTCAGGCTGGTTTTGGTCTAGGTCTATGCGTACAGGAATACGTTGAGCAATTTTTATGTAGTTACCTGTCGCAGGGTTGGCAGCAGCAGCACTAAACTCGCTACCAGTCGCTGGCGAGATATTACTCACGTGACCCGTAAATTTGGCACTGCCAAGCGCATCGACATGAATGGTCGCAGGCTCGCCGATTGCCATATTGGCTATTTGAGTTTCCTTAAAGTTTGCAATGATCCAAATGCCTTTTGGTACGATATACATGAGCTGCGTACCAGCGCTGACGTATTGACCTTCTTTGACACTGACTTGGCTTAGCTGGCCAGATTCAGGCGCAGTGATGATAGTATTGTCTAGATTGATTTGCGCTTGCTTGACGCCTGCCTCAGCATTTTTGATATTTGCGTCCAGCGATGAGCGACTACCGCTAGTTTTTTCACGGTTTTCTTGAGCGGCCTGTAAATTAGCCTCTGCTTGCTGTACACCTGCTTGTGCTTGAGCCAATTGCGCCTTGATATGAGCAACTTCTGCTTTCGATACCGCACCAATAGCATCCAAACCTTGATAACGGTTGACATCTTCACGCGCGCTTTCTACATTGATTTTGGCACTATACAAATCAGCCCTACGTGCTTCGATTTGTGCTTGGCTGGTTTGCGTGTCTTGTTCATTAGTAGAACGGTTAGTAAGGGCTACTTCGGTATTTGCTTGTGCTTGTTCGAGCTGCTGCTGAAAGGTTCGATCATCTATCTTTATGAGTAAGTCGCCCGCTTTTACGTTGGCGAAGTCTTGCACGGCTACCTTGGTCACATAGCCAGAAACTTGCGGGCTAA
>NZ_PJAT01000105.1 GCF_002836715.1 Psychrobacter sp. 4Dc | reverse complement strand
TATGTCCTCATCTAAAAAAAACACTGCGCATAACTCAGTGGATCAAAATGATTCACCAATCATTACTGACGCTTCTCAAGATCAAGACGCGTTAATTGATCCAGTAGTTGATGATGCTGTAGACAATGATGAAAGCGAAGACACTCAACACAAACAATCGCCTGAAACAGACTCCGAAGTAGACACTGAATGTGCGCAGCCACCTGACGCTGAGATAACCATGGAAACCATCAGTGACGATGTGGTCGTAGCAACCTTAGAATCGACAGAACCTGAGTCACAATCAAATACTGAAGCGTCTGAGGTTGCAGAATCAGAGTCTATAGAAGCGAAAGAGAAGTCCGATTTCTTTCAGTCGGATACGGCGGAAACAACAGAGAAAAGTGCTCAAGACGATAGTGACGCAGAGGTAACGGTAGAAGCAGAAGACAACTATGCCGATGACCCTGCTGATGACACAAACATCGCAGCACAGTCATCAGATAACAAAACAGCCAATCAACAAAAGACAAAAAACAAATCTAGTCGCGATGATGACAATCAAAATAATGACTCAGAAGATAATAACCAAAGTAAAGACACTGATTTAGAAGATAGCGATGTAGAAGACACCGAAGTAGAAAACGAAAGTGACGAGGATGAGGTTCAAGAGGAAAAGGAAGCCAAACTTGAGTCTTATAAGCAGTTTGTCGCCGAGCAATTTAGTAATCAAAAAGTAGATTACCCAGAAGTACGGGTTAGGATTGAGGCGAACGCGCTGCCTAGCAAGATGTACTTCATCATGAACATCTTATCTGCCATCATTGCCAGTTATGGGCTAGTGACTAATTCAGCAGCCGTGGTCATCGGAGCCATGTTGGTTGCGATGATGCTAGGCCCTATCACGGGTATAGCGCTAGCAATTATCGATCACCGTATGCCACTGCTACGTAAGTCGCTCTTTACCGTCATTATCGGTGTCTCATTGGTGGTATTGGTCGGCTTTATCGTTGGTTGGCTACATAAGGACCAACCGCTAACGGCAGAAATCCTATCACGTACCCAGCCTACTTCCATGGATTTAATGATTGCCTTAGCAGGTGGTACAGCTGGTGCTTATGCGATGGTATCTCCGCATCTCTCGGTTGCGGTTGTTGGCGTTGCGGTTGCCACAGCCTTAGTACCACCACTGGCAGCTAGTGGTATCTTACTCGCTAATGGCGAGATGCAGCTTGGGCTTGGTGCGCTATTATTGGCAGCGACTAACATTCTTGCTATCCAGTTTACCAACGCGCTTGTATTATGGGTCTTAGGCTTCCGTCGTTTGGTCGATGACGATTATAAATCCAATACTTATCTGACCTTTTTGCAGCGCAATGCCGTGACCTTGTTGCTACTTGGTGGCTTAGGTGCCTACTTAACCATCAATCTACAGACCAATGCCAAGCAGCAAGTATTTGAGAGTAGTGTCAAAGAAGCCATCAACAACTACTTTATCGATCAAGGTAATGTATTGACCAATACGCAATTTGATACCTCAGAAGAAAACCAAGTGGTGCGGGCGATTGTGCGTGGAGAGACTTTACCAAGCTCATACGATGTTCGCCAGATTGAAACGCTCATTACTAATGATATGGCAGAGAATTTCCCAGAGTACTTGCCAATCAAGCTCCAACTACGTTATCTGCCTGTGCAAGTAATCGAGTCTAATCCAACGACGCAAGACAAATTAGATGAAACGGATGCGGCAATTTTGACCAACTAGTCTGCATACTCTATAAATTAGGCGATGACTAGCACACGTATAATAACCTAGTAGTTATAACTCTTGTACCAAGAGCTTGGGCGTTTGTGCTAAAATCGCTTGCAAAATTATTTTATGTCATTTACTCAATTCTATCCGTCAGTAAGGAGCCGCTGTGAGCCAGCCATTTCGCTCAGCCGATATTCGCCAAGCCTTTATCGATTTTTTCATAAGCAAGCAGCACACCCAAGTTTCATCGTCTAGCTTGATTCCACACAATGATCCGACATTGCTATTTACCAATGCCGGTATGAATCAGTTTAAAGAGACCTTTTTGGGTATGGAACCACGTGACTATACACGTGCAGTAACCTCTCAAAAGTGTGTACGTGCTGGCGGCAAACATAATGACTTAGATAACGTCGGCTATACCGCCCGTCACCATACTTTCTTTGAAATGCTTGGCAACTTCTCATTTGGTGATTACTTTAAACAAGCAGGCATCGAGTATATCTGGGAGTTTTTAACCTCAGATCAGTGGTTAGCGATTGATAAAAATCGTCTCTATGTCACTATCTATGAGACTGATGACGAGGCCTTTGAAATTTGGAATAAAAACATCGGTATTCCGAGTGAGCGCATCATTCGTATTGGTGATAACAAAGGTGCTCCTTACGCTTCTGATAACTTTTGGACAATGGGTGACACTGGTCCTTGTGGCCCTTGTACCGAGGTCTTTTATGACCATGGCGCCGATATCGAAGGCGGCCTGCCAGGTACGCCAGAAGAAGACGGCGATCGCTATATTGAGATTTGGAACTGTGTATTCATGCAGTTCAATCGTCAAAAGGACGGCACACTATTACCACTGCCTGCACCTAGCGTCGATACAGGCATGGGGCTTGAGCGTATTAGTGCCATCATGCAAGGCGTTCATGGCAACTATGAAATCGACTTATTTGTTCATTTGATGGATGCAGCAGCTGACATTTTAGAAATCAATAATGAGCAACAATCATCATTAAAAGTCATCGCCGACCATATTCGTGCCGTGGCGTTTTTGATTGCTGATGGTGTCACGCCAAGTAATGAAGGTCGCGGCTATGTATTGCGCCGTGTCATTCGTCGTGCGGTACGTCATGGCAACAAGCTTGGCGCTGATAGTGAGTTTTTCTATAAAATGGTTGCGCCACTCGTCGCTGAAATGGGCAGTGCCTATCCTGAGCTACAAGACAAGCAGAGCGTCATCGAGAGTGCTATTCAAAAAGAAGAAGCACAGTTTGCTAAAACATTGGCTCAAGGCTTACGTTTACTTGCCAGCGAACTTGAAGGCTTACAAGATGGCGATACGCTATCTGGTGAAGCTGCATTTAAGCTCTATGATACCTATGGTTTCCCACTTGACTTGACCGCAGATATCACTCGTGAGCGTGGTATTGCTATTGATGAAGCCGAATTTGATGAGCATATGCAGGCACAACGTGAGCGTGCGCGTGATGCTGGCAAGTTTGACGTCGATTACAGCAGTGTCATCCAAGTAGAAACACCAACGACATTTATCGGCTATGAGCAGCTTGAAGAAGACGGCGTGACTATTGACGCGCTTTATCAAGACGGCAACCCAGCAGACAGCTTAACAGAAGGCATGGAAGGCGTTGTGGTATTAGATCGCACCCCATTTTATGCTGAAGGTGGTGGTCAAGTTGGTGAGCTTGGTGAAATCCGTACGGCATCTGGCGTCTTTGAAGTGCAAGATACCAAAAAATCTGGTCAGGCGATTATCCATTATGGTGTCGTGACCATGGGTGATATCAGCACTAAGCAAACCGCTGAAGCGCAAGTACTGTCTAGCATTCGTGCAGCCAGCGCCAAAAACCACTCGGCCACTCACCTATTGCACGCAGCGCTAAGAGAAGTGCTAGGCGATGTGGTCACGCAAAAAGGCTCACTAGTTTCAAGCGAAGTACTACGTTTTGACTTTGCTTATGACAAACCTGTCAGCGCTGCTGAAATCATGCGTGTTGAACGTCTCGTTAATGAGCAAATTCAAGCCAACACCCCTGCCCGTATCGAGCATATGTCGATTGATGAGGCGATGAACCAAGGCGCTATGGCACTGTTTGGCGAAAAGTACGGCAGTGACGTTCGAGTCCTAACCATGGGTACAGACCGTATCGTTGATGGTCAGCGCAAGCCTTTCTCTATCGAGCTATGCGGTGGCTTGCATGTACAGCGTACGGGCGATATCGGTGTGCTAAAAATCACCAGTGAGTCTGGTATTGCGGCTGGTATCCGCCGAGTTGAAGCTGTCACAGGTATGAATGCGGTCAAAAACATTCAGCAAAGCGAGCAACAGCTAAGTGAGTTGGCAAGTCAGCTGAAAGTAAAACGTCCTGAAGTGGCGCAGCGTGTCCGTACTATGGCTGATAAGCAACGTGACCTAGAAAAACAACTAGAGCGCTTAGAGCAAAAAATCGCCAGTGCTCAAGCAGCCAATTTGCTTGATGATGTACAAACGATCGCAGGTACCCCAGTTCTTATCAGTACTTTAAGCGGTATCGATGGTAAATCTATCCGTACGCTGATGGACGATATCAAATCAAAACTGCCTGATAGCGTGATTGTATTAATTGGTGATAAAGATGACCAATTAGCACTCGCAGCGAGCGTCGCAAAATCTGTCACTGCCAAAGTGAAAGCTGGTGATATTATTCGTCATTTAGCAGGTGAGCTTGGTGGTAAAGGTGGCGGTAAGCCTGACTACGCACAAGGCGGCGCACCGAAGTCTGGCAACAGTACAGCGGTTATCAGCGCTCTACCTGCTTGGATTGAAACCCAGCTTAGCTAAGCTAGTGAATATTAAACTCGCGAATATACTGGTATAGCGCGTCACAATGTACCTTATATTTATCGCATAGCTTTACTCTACTACGCATAAAATACGTGATTGGTTATAACTACTATAACCAATCGCCATACATCTAAGCGCTCCTGAGACTTAAAGTTATGCGGTAGATATGGTATAAAGGTCAACGTTTGGGCATATTGTTCATTCTATAAGGTTGATACATACCATTAAAAGAATGAAAAACCTAAAGGCATAACTCTTATCATCTGGCTTTATCTATACAAGCATTGGCGAGTATCACATTGACTCTCATCAATGACAATAAAAAGTCATTATTGAATAAATAGGTAGATTTTTATGGCGTTAATAGTACAGAAATACGGCGGCACCTCGATGGGCAGTATCGACCGCATCAAAAACGTCGCCAAACGAGTCAAACGCTGGCATGACAATGGTCATCAAGTGGTCGTCGTGGTCTCAGCCATGAGCGGCGAAACTAACCGTTTGATTGATCTAGCTCGCCAAATTAGCACACAGCCTGATCCTCGCGAATACGATCAAATGGTCTCAACAGGTGAGCAGGTTTCTATCTCACTGCTTGCCATGGCGATTAAAGAGCTTGGTATTGGTGCCCGTTCAATGACTGGTCGCCAAGTCGCGATTAAAACCGACAACGCCCATAATAAAGCCCGTATCGAAAGCATCGATGACAAAAACATACGTGAGCAATTAGATGCTGGCAATATCGTTATTGTGGCAGGTTTCCAAGGTATCGACGAAGAAGGCAACGCGACCACATTAGGACGCGGTGGTTCTGATACCACAGGTGTGGCGATTGCCGCGGCCTTGGGCGCTGACGAGTGTCAAATTTATACCGATGTCGATGGCGTCTATACCACTGACCCTCGCGTGACCTCAAAAGCCAAAAAACTTGAAAAAATTACATTTGAAGAAATGCTTGAAATGGCAAGTCTTGGCTCTAAGATTCTACAAATTCGCTCAGTAGAATTCGCTGGTAAATATGGCGTGCCGCTACGTGTACTCTCTAGCTTTGATGAAAACACAGACGGTAGCTTTGACCAAGAATTTCAAGACAACGTGGGTACCCTAATTACGATAGACGAAGGAGACAATATGGAACAGGCAATCATCTCAGGTATCGCGTTCAATAGAGACGAAGCAAAAATCTTAGTACGCGGCGTGCCTGACCATCCTGGTATCGCCTCTGCTATCTTAAGCCCAATTGGTCGTGCCAATATCGAAATCGATATGATTGTACAAAATCTTTCGGATAACGGTACTACTGACTTTACTTTTACGGTTAACCGCACTGATTTAGATAAAACGCTAAAAGTGCTTAACGAAGAAGTAAAAGATGAAATTGGCGCCAAAGAAATATTGGGCAACAGTGAAGTCGTCAAAGTGTCATTGGTTGGTGTTGGCATGCGTTCACACGCAGGTGTCGCTAGCCTTATGTTCCAAACACTGGCTGAAAACAACATCAATATCCAAATGATTTCAACCAGCGAAATCAAAGTGTCGGTTCTGATTCAGGATCAACACTTAGAAAAAGCTGTTAAGTCATTGCACACGGCATTTGGCCTAGATCGTGAAGACGGCGAAAGCAAAATCGCTGGGCTATAAGACATAAAAACTGTTAAAATGTGGCATTAGGATTGATGGTTATCTATTAACCGCTATTAATGACTTTATATAGTATGTAGATAAACAGCATTTAAATTAATAGCTTTTAAATTAATAATATCCAAATAAATACAGTACTTAAATAAAATAGGATCTTTTTAGGTCCTATTTTTATTTTTTAGCATAGTTGAAATGAGCATTTACCTAATAGTTTTGTGAAAAACCGTGACAGTATCTGTTATGCCGCCTATAATGGGGCTTTCATTTGGGCTAAATGAATCTACCTATCATTACCGCTATTGGCACGATATCTGGCATCGTGATAATGGTTATATTGCGTGTTTGGTGCTGCGGTGATGTTCTGCAATTGAGAAGTAATCTGATGAGTAATAATTTGTTGATGCGACATAAGGAGTGTGACGCATGTTAATTTTGACACGCCGCGTGGGCGAAACGCTAATGATTGGCGACGAAGTAAGTGTGACGGTTCTAGGCGTCAAAGGCAATCAAGTACGTATCGGTGTAAACGCACCTAAAGATATTGCTGTACACCGCGAAGAGATTTATCAACGTATTCAGCATGAGCGTTCTGTACAGTCGCAAATGCAGCATCTTGAGCAAGGCAACTTTTCGCCTTCATTTGATGACGAAGATTACTTTAATCGCTAAGCTAGCTAAATTATAATGCTGAACGCTCAACGGCTACTATCATCATTGAGCACACATAAATATTATATTGTTTTTTTAATCTGCTCTGAGGTCATTTATTTATGAGTATCCGCCAATCAGATGTATCGGCATTACTTAATGGTTTGAACAAAAAAGCCATTGGATTCAATGATGTCATCAGCTTTATCGATGATTTTTATCGCTATGCGCCTGCTCCTTTCGTAAATGGAATGGTACATAATGCAGCCGGTGAGAACGAAGGTAGCGCAAAGATTTTTGGTTTTGCTAAGCACCATGGCCTGAACCAATTGGACACGCTTAAACTATTTGGTGAACATTATGCCAAGGTTCAAGCAACGCCTAACGGTACCGATCATGCCAATATCCGTAATTTTTTACATTGGGGCTGGCAAGGATTCTTGATGCAAAAGAATCCGCTAACGGTTCGTCCTAGTGTCGATACGACTGCTATTTAATCATTTATATTGATTAAGCTATTTCTGATAATTTAATTATTGGTAAAGTAAAAAAAGCCACGCTATATAGCGTGGCTTTTTTATGACAATTGTCTTTATCACAACTATTATAGACTTCTTATAAACCTATTTATCACGAAACTTAACAGGCTGTACCGCACCTTTAGGATTCGGCATATTAGGGTAGTGATGCTCGTGCTCAACGTCACATTCAGCGCCAACGACAGTACCATCGTCTTTTACGGGTTTATGAATATAACCTGTACGCTCAGCTGGCGGCAGATGCTCATGTTCCCATACCATCACTGCTTGCATACAAGTCTCGCGCTGCTCAGCGGTAATCTTACGACCGTCAGGCCATTTGCCTAGTTCAATCGCCATACGAAACTTATCAACCACTTCGGGTGTTAGACTTGCTAGTATTGTTTGTTTATCCATCTTACCTACTCTCCACTACCATTTTTTGTATCATATTTTGGTCTAATAGATACGCTTATTCATCGTCTATAATATCATCATCGACATCAAGACTGAATTCTTCGGCATGTACGTTCCAGTGCAGCTTTGTACGGCAGGCCTCATAAAAGTCAAACCCAGGTGGGTGCAACAAGGTAAGCTTATCAGGATGCTTACGAATATGGAGGCGCTGCTCTTGCTCAAGTGGCACGCTTGGCTTACCGTCCGCACTTACCATCGGCTGAGTACGATTGTCTTCATGAATACGAATACAAACCTCACTATTACCGCTGACCACAATCGGTCTGCTAGATAATGTATGGGGATGCATCGGCACCAGACAAATAGCGTCCATACTCGGATGAATAATTGGACCGCCACCTGATAAGGCGTAAGCGGTAGAACCAGTCGGTGTTGCTGCTATCAAGCCATCACTATGCTGTCTATAAACGTCATGTTCATCAATTTTCATCTGAAAATCAATCATATGTACGGATTTACCAGCATGCAGTACGATGTCGTTCAGCGCCATGTCTTCATGGATAATTTTGCGCCCTTCTCGTATCTCCATCGTCAATAAAAACCGATGGTCCAGTTGATAGTCTCCCATCAATACTTGGCGTAACTTAAAGGCAGCTTCATCAGGTTTTACATCTGCTAAAAATCCTAAACGACCACGGTTAACCCCTAATACAGGTACACGGTAGCGTGCTAGCGCTTCAGCCGCATGTAGTATCGAACCATCACCGCCAACAACAATAACCAAATCACAAATCTCACCAATCAAACCACGTTTGACGATTTTGACTCTTTCTATGTCTGTGAGATCAAGCGTTGGCAAATTGGCCGTTTGTACATCCATTATTAACGTCAAATTCATATCATTGACGGTTTGGGCAATCTGTACCAAGCTTTGAGTGACACTACGTTTACCAGCACGGCCCATTAGACCAATACGCCTAAAGGCGGGGTTTTTAATAGCGTGGAATAGCTCTGATTCATGTAAGTGTGGCAATCTTGCTGACTGCGCTGAGTTTTCCATAAAACGACTCGGTATAACGGTGAAGTACAAGGTAATGATAGCGATAAATGCGCGCTTAGACTAGCATGTTTATGAATTATCGTTGTTAACTGTCGTAACTGACCCCATATAAAAGCTATCGAATGTTTTACTTAGTCAGATCTTTCTGTTCAGTTGTTAAATTAGCATATTGAGCGATACAGTAGCTCGATGCGCTAGCCAATGAGCAGTCTAAGGTTGCACCGCAGCAGTTGTCACGCAAACACAGTTGACAATAATGGCGGTTTTGCTAAAGTAACTAATATCACTATTTTTATATTTTATTATTAAGGACTTATGTATGGCCAATCCTATTGTCAGTCGCGCAGAACTTGCGATCGGCGGTAATCCAATGACGGTCAAAGGCGTAATTCAAAAGACCAGCTTGTTACTTGGTTTATCAGCCATTACTGGTGTGGGCTTTTTCTTTTATGCGCTTATGGCAGGTTTATCGCAAGGTTTTATTACGATGGCAGCCTTTGGTAGCATGATTGCTGCGTTTGTTCTGGCGCTTTTTATTACCTTCAAGCCGCAAAAAGCCAAGACTTTGGCAGTGCCTTACGCCTTGTTAGAAGGTATATTTTTGGGCGGTATCTCATTATTTTTCATGAGAATGTATCCAACGGTACCAGTCACGGCAATGTGCGCAACTTTTGTCACAGCTGCAGTTATGCTTGGGTTATATCGTTCAGGTTTAGTTAAGGTTACTGAAAAGTTCCGTTCTATCGTGACCTCGGCGGTCATTGCCATTATGCTTGTCTATGTAGCACAGTGGGTACTTTCTCTAGCGTTTGGCTCATCATTACCGTTCCTATTTGAAGGTGGCGCTATCGCTATTGGCTTTAGCTTATTTGTCATCGTTATCGCTTCTTTCACCTTGCTGTTAGATTTCGATAATATTGATCGCGGTGTTGCGATGGGTGTTTCTGAAGATTACGAATGGTTGTTCAGTATTGGTATTCTTGCGACCTTAGTCTGGATGTATATCGAATTTATGCGTCTGCTAAGCTATCTACAAGACTAATTGTAAGAGCTGCTTAACAGTATCTCTTTATAGAAAAAACCGCCCTTCATTTGATGGAAGGCGGTTTTTTTGTGGGCAAACTTTACAGACCTGTTTACATTAAATGCTTTTTAAAGAGACTAAGCACGTTTTAAGCGTAATGCATTTAATACGACAAATAGCGAACTGAGCGACATACCAATTGCAGCGAGCCATGGTGGTACATAACCTAAAGCCGCTGGTATCAGAACAATACTGTTGTAAGCGAGTGCCCAACGGAAATTTTGCTTGATAATACGTTCCGTCTTATCAGAGATACGTTTAGCCGCAGTGATGGCCTCGATTTGTCCATTTAAGATAATACTATCACTAGATACTTGTGCTAAGTCTGCCGCACCTGCAATCGAGGTCGACACATCTGCTGCTGCTAGCACTGGTGCATCGTTGATACCATCACCCACCATCAATACCACAGCACCGTTAGCTTGCAACTGCTGAATATGATTGACTTTATCAGTCGGTGATAGGCCATTGTATGCAGCTTGCATACCTAAACTCTCAGCCATGACTAGCGCTTGCGGGCTTGGATCACCTGTCAACATAACAGACTCGATACCTAGCTCTTTGAGTGTATCGAGCATCGACTGCGCACTATCACGTACCTTGTCATTGAAATAAAAGCATGCCAGCGCCTGCCATGTTTTGCTATCAGTATTTTGACAAGACAATACCACTGCTGAGCTGGCTCGCTGAGCTACCAGATTAATGGTTAAATCATTACTAGCATCTATATCATTGACGCTATTATCTGTTTTATCTAGCGCAAAGTCCTTGTGCCCAATTCGATATACAGTGCCTTCAATCATTGCTTCTACACCGCCTGCTGGATAATGCTGTACGGCTTGTGTCGATGGCAGGTGTAACTGATAGGCCGCCGTCAGTAATGCGTGGGCAATTGGATGACGACTTCCCACTTCTAGCGCAGCTGCAATGGCCAATAGCGTATCTTTTTGCGCTATTAATGATAAATCGTCAATTTCGGTCTGGCTTTTTGGTGTGATTAATTCGATATTTAATAAATTTGGCTTACCATAAGTCAGCGTGCCTGTCTTATCAAAAGCAACGTGCGTGATTTCAGCTAGCGTTTGTAATGTATGTCCACGCGTCGTCAAAAAACCATAGCTTGCCAGACGATTGGTTGAGACGGTCAAGGCAATCGGCGTTGCCAACGACAGAGCACATGGACAAGTAGCGACTAAGACTGCCACGGTTGCCCAAATGGCTTGGCTTGGGTCAACAATATACCAGCCGACAAATACTAAGACGGATAAAACCAAAATACGCGCGACAAACCAACGTGCCAGCTTATCTGCTTGTTGCGCCAGTTTGGGTTTTTCGCTCATGGCACGATTCATCAATCGATCAATTAAACCTATCTGACTGTCTTTTGGTAAGGCGGTGACGAGCATTTCGAACGGCTGGCTATCGTTTTGTGCACCGCCGACGATATAATCACCTTGGGATTTGATGATTAAATCACCTTCGCCAGTCAGTAGACTTTGTGACACCGTTGCAGTAGAACTTAGCAAGATGCCGTCACTGATAATCTCAGAGCCCGCTTCAACCAAAATAATATCACCCACCTGTAAACTATGAGCGGTGACCATTTGCTTTGACTCTATATCGTCTTCTGCTTGTGATTGCACATTCTGTTGGTTGCGTGACTGCTGCCAGTCTTGAGCGATACGTGATGTGAGCTGATAAACATTGGCGTCCATACGTTGCATAAAATCAGGCATCGGCTCTACTATAGCTGACTCACCTTTAATAGTTTCATTTTCAGTAAGCTCACTTTTAATAAGCTCATCTTGTTGAGACGTATTTTCTTTTAGCAGTTGTAAAATACGCTTAGCAGCTGCTTTGTCTTCAGCGATTTTTTGTACCAATACCGGCTCAACCACTACCAAATCATTAGCCATAGTCGCGGCTTTTAAACGTGCGTTATGCTCGATATAACGCCCTGCCAGCAAAAAGAAAATAAACATACTAACCGAGTCATAGTACGTCTCCCCTTGCCCAGTGATGGTAGCGTAGAGACTGGCAAAGAAAGTAATAATCAACGCAAGACTGACGGGCACATCCATATTGACTTGGCGGGCACGAATCGCTGACCATGCAGAGGTAAAAAAAGGAATACCAGCATAGAAAAATACAGGTGTGCTCACAAATAAAGACACCCAACGCAAAAAGTCACGTTGGAATATCAACATGTCGCTATACTCACCAAAATAAAGCGCAACGGCATACATCATCGCTTGCATCGAACCTAGTGCAGCGATGCCGAGACGCAACAGCATTTGGTTGTTATGACGTGCCAGCATGGCTTCGTGTGTATCTTGGCGATAAGGCTTGGCTTCGTAGCCGATTTCGTTGATGACCGCTAAAATGCGACTGATGGGTAACTTATCTTCATTCCAAATGACCCGCATACGTTGGTTGGTCAAATTTACCTGACATTTACCAATACCCTCTAGCTCATCGAGACGCGACTCAATCAGCCAAGTACAGGCAGCACACCGTAAGTTATTAACAGACAGCTCTGCTACTGACATGCCATCTTGCGCGTAAACGAACTGTGATTTTATCTCGTCATGATCGTAGACCTCGAGACGCGTCAGCTGGGTTGGCAAACTTGCCGTACGATTAATCTCTGAACGGTCAAGATAATATTGCTCAAGACCAGCCTCTACAATGCTTTGGGCAGCTAACTGACAGCCCATACAACACATCTCTCGTGACTGACCTAATATCTCGGTATGAAACGGTGGCTGAGGTACGGGGTCGCCGCAGTGAAAACAGTGGTCAGCCAGCGGAAGCACTAAGCCTTCGATAATAGAAGTGTCTTCATAAGAGTGATTGGTAGCAGATGATACTGATGATTGGATACTAGACATAGTCGCGCTTACTTCCTTTGACAGGCTTGCTTAAAATGCATTCATTTAAAGCAAACTTGCTCGTATTGACTGTACTGTACGTCATGCAATAGAGCCGTTTTTAATCACATGAATATCACTACCACTAGTGGCACAGTATTAATAACAAACGGCTAATAGCAAACCATTAGCAACAGCGAATTCATACAAAATACATCGTGAGGGCAATCGTAAATTGTTATCTTATATGGCGTTTATCTACCAGATTGAAAGTGACTGACGCTTTATTACAAGTATCGGTATTTTAATAGGGATTATACTATAAGCTATCGCTATGAGCAGTATCATCGCTCATGGTCTACGACCAATAAATGCCCGCGTTGACGATGATAGATTGAAAAATTTATCAATTTGCGTCATTATGAGGCAGTTTTTTATCCAAAAATGGTGCGACATCCGTGCAAAAACCTAATTACAAGTTACCAAATACCAAGTTATCAGCGTCATCTAAGTCTACTATGCGCACGCTACCCTCGCAGCAGCGCGGCTTGGTCTTTAGTAGTCTGCTATTAATTATCATCATCGCAGGCATGGTGCTGTTGGCACTGTATTTAATCAAACTTGATCGCACCATTACTCATAAGTTTGAGGGTAAGCGCTGGGACATTCCAGCCAAAGTGTATTCGCAGCCGCTTGAGCTGTACCAAGGCGCCAATGTCGATAGAGATACAATGAAGACATGGCTAGAGTTGCTTAATTATCAAAGCAACAAAGCTTATGACCGCACAGGTACCTATCACCGAACAGGTAATACTTACTTTATTCACACTCGCGGCTTTACGTATAGTGCTAATGATAAAGATGCCGAGCAAGTCATCAAAATGACGATTTCTGGCAATAAAGTAGAGTCTATTCAAAGTACTCTGCCTGCCAAAAGCGGTATCATTCGTCTAGAGCCTGTCAATATCGGTGGTATCTATCCCGACAGTAATGAAGATCGGATGGTTGTGTCTTTGGACGAAGTGCCTCAGCCGTTAATTGATGCCCTTATCGCTACCGAAGATCGCGCGTTTTATGAGCACAAAGGGGTATCAGTACGTGGTATCGCCCGTGCCGTAATCAATAACTTTACTGGTGGTGCCAGACAAGGTGGCTCGACCATCACCCAGCAGCTGATCAAAAACTTCTATCTCAATTCAGATCGCACTATCAAACGCAAAGCCAACGAAGCATTGATGGCCGTGCTGCTTGAGCTGCATTACAGCAAAGATGAAATTCTACAGACCTATTTGAATGAGATTTATCTGGGTCAAAATGGCAACCGCTCTATCAATGGTTTTGGTTTGGCATCACAGTTTTATTTTGACAAACCTCTTAATGAGCTGCGCTTAGATCAGCAAGCAATGCTGGTTGGTATGGCAAAAGGTCCAAGTATTTATAACCCACGTCGTAATCCTAATGACTCAAAAGCACGCCGTGACGTAGTGCTTAACAATATGCTGACCATGGGCACATTGAGTCAAGAAGACTACGACAAAGCATTGAAACAACCGCTTGGTATCGTGGATAAGCCTGCTGAAGGCAAAAGCCAGTTCCCTGACTTCTTAGATATTGTTAAACGTGAGCTAAATACCGTCTATTATTCTGACGACCTCAAGAACGAAGGTCTGATTATTATCAGTACTCTAGACCCTATCGCTCAATTGGCCGCAGACAAAGCCGTTGATAGAAAACTTGGTGAGCTGCGCCGTAGCAGTAGCAAAACTAAGGATTTACAAGGTGCATTAGTGAGTGCCAATCCTGAGACTGGCGAGCTAGTGTCTGTCGTAGGTAGTGGTAGTGAATTTACAGGGTTTAACCGCGCGGTAGATGCCAAACGCCAAGTCGGCTCATTGCTGAAGCCTATCATTTATATGACTGCGCTTGAGAGCGGTCGTTATAACTTGGCCAGTTCAGTAGATGACTCCCCTATCACGGTCAATCTAAACGACGGTACTGACTGGAACCCTAAAAACTACGACAACCGTGATCATGGTTATGTACCATTTACCACGGCACTGTCTCAATCCTATAACCAAGCAGCAGTACGCTTAGGTATGGAGTTCGGCGTTAATACCTTTGCTAAGCAATTACAGCGCATGGGTATCAAAGAAAAAATACCACCTTACCCATCAGCATTATTAGGCTCAGTTAATTTGAGTCCGATGGACATGCTTGGTATTTACCAAGTATTTGCCACTGGTGGTTTCCGCACGCCTATTCACAGTATCCGTACGGTCATTGATGATCGCGGCCGTATCTTACAGCGTACTGGGCTTAACACTCAGCGCAGCATTCCACCTGAAACCAACTTTTTGACCAACTATGCATTACAGCAAGTCGTCTCAAATGGTACAGCCAGACGCGCCCAATCACTCGGCAGTAATTTAAACCTAGCCGGAAAAACAGGTACGACAAATGACTACCGTGATGCTTGGTTTGCAGGCTATAGTGGCAACTATGTAAGTGTCGTTTGGGTTGGTCGTGATGACAATAAACCGATTGGTTTGAGTGGTGGTACTGGCGCCTTACCAGTTTGGGTAGATTATATGAAACGCCTAAAACTGACTCCGGTTGCTCTACCAGAGCCAGAAGGTATCGAGTGGTTATGGCTAGAGAACAATTCAGGCAAACTGTCTAATGAGCGCTGTGCTAACGCTCGCTACCTACCAGTAATGTCAGCTCACCTACCAGAAGAAGCCAGCAGTTGTGCGCTGAGCCTGTATCAGCAAGATCGCGCTCGTGAACAGACACAGTTCCAAAATCAGCAAGGTGATATCAATCAACAACGTCGCCGCGAAGGTTTAGAAATTCCAAATGGCGAAGCTGTTGAATCTGATGGTGCAGAAGGTATCAGCGAGCAAAGTGAAGGTGATGAAGACCGTGCTGATACTTGGTATGACCGCGCTGTTGAATGGTTCTAGCTGTTGAATGGCTCTAGCTGTTAAATAGCTCTAATAATGTTTTTGGTATTTAGCTTTTAATATTTAAAAAAGGTTTTAACATGATGGTGTCATCTTTACGGACAACTACTTCAGTAAAACAAACCATAGTGCTATGGCGCAATAAAATTACGTCAAGCAATACCTTACTTGCAGGCAGTGCGATCGTTGGCATGCTAAGCCTAAGTGCCTGTCAAACAGCACCTAGCACGTCGACTACAGTGCAAACCACGCCTGTTCAAACATTACCAACGTCACAACCGACCGTGCCATCAACGACAACTGCTCGGGCGCCTATCACGGAAGCAAATGATCAAAGCAACTATCCAACCGAGCCTTACGATGCAGTTGAACAGTCCGAAACCCCAAATCCGTTAACGCAAGAGACACCTGTATTTACACCTCCTGCACCAGACGTGATTCAGCCTGACCCTGTTATCATTGCGCCTTCTCGTAACGACTATATAATCTCTGAGCCATCGGTACCGTCGCATAATGAGTTACTTGAGCACGCTAGAAGAAACTCGCAGCAACGTACTCAACAATCTGCCAGCAACAATAGTAATCTGCCTGCGTTTCGCAATTTGATGCAAGTAGGCATCAGTCAATTGAAAGCGGGCAATCTAACCAATGCCGAGAGCAGCTTTACCCGTGCGCAGCGTTTAGCGCCCAAATCATCGGCGGTATACTTCTATTTGGCACAAGTAGCATTAAAAAAAAACCAACCTCGTAAGGCAGAAGCGATGGCACGTCGTGGTCTTAGTGTCTCTCAAGATAGCAATCGTAGACGAGCACTATGGCAAGTTATATTGCAATCAGGACAAGCTCAGGGTAACTCACGCGTGGTCAATGAAGCAAAACAAGCATTGCGCTAATAGCTGATATTTGCACATTTTAGACTCATCGGTTTGAGCATCTATATACATTATGAATTTCATTATATGTAGATTCATCTCGGTCAGCCCCTAACACCTACACTTATTTTTATTTCCGCTTAAGGTTATCTTTATGGCATGGCAACAACTACATTTACAATGTGAAAAATCAAACGTCGACTTGGCTGAAGCGCTTTTGTTAGAAGCAGGCGCATTATCAATAGCTTTAGACGATGCTGGCGATCAACCTCTGTTTGAGCCACTTCCAGGTGAATCACCGCTGTGGGATGAGGTGATACTAACAGGACTATTTGATGCGACTACTGATGCTGGTAGTCGTCAAGCGGTTGAGCAATTAAGTCATGAAATTGCTGCACAAGTACAGGCTACTCGTATTTGGCTAACGGCTGTTGATGATAAGGACTGGGAGCGCGAGTGGATGAGCAACTATCATCCTATCGAATGTGCTAATGACTTATGGATTGTACCTGACTGGCTAACGCCGCCTAACCCTGAAGCCACCAATATCATTATGGACCCAGGTTTAGCATTCGGTACTGGCTATCATGCTACGACTCGCCTATGTCTAGACTGGCTAACAGAGCAAGACTTAACAGACAAAGTGGTTATCGATTATGGTTGTGGCTCAGGTATTCTAGGGATTGCTGCTTTGCTATTGGGTGCACGTCAGGTATATGCAGTCGACATCGACCCGCAGGCGGTACTTGCTACCAATCAGAATGCGGTACGCAACAATGTAGGCGATCGTTTACAGGCATTTCTACCAGAAGAATTTACAGAGTACTGCTCGCAACATGATGTGTTGCCTGTAGAAGTGATCGTTGCCAATATTCTAGCAAAGCCGCTTATTGGTTTAGCACCTTACTTTGCAACACTGATTGCGCCAAAGGGCCGTATCGTATTGGCAGGTTTGATTGAGTCACAAACCGAGCAAGTCACTGAAGCTTATCAGCCATATTTTGCACTGGATCCTAAGCATGCTTTTACTGCGCAAGAAGACCAACATTGGCAGCGTTTATCAGGTACATTTACCAGCTAGCAACATTTAATTACATCTGTTACGATAGAGGGCAGTCAAATGTTATGTGTTTGACGCCACTCTGTCTTTGCCCATAACTCATCGAAATTGAAAAAGTACAATGAGTATTGTGGGCAGCTATTGGTGAGTGGCTAAGCGGTATTGATAACCATACTTTTTTGGATTCGCCTCTATGACCACACCAATAAAAACCCAATGCCCCCATTGTCAAGCTTGCTATAGCGTTAAACAAACTCAACTAAATCAAGTCAATGCTACCATCAGCTGTGATCGGTGCCAGCAAAGTTTTTTGGTCAATAAGCATCTTGTGGTAAATTCTGAGGTTATTCAAAAACCAACACCACAAAAAAATATTCCTGCTCAACAAAAAGCTCAAACTCAACCAATATCAAACGAGCAAAAAGCGAATACTAGTAGCAATCAGCATAAACTTCAGAATGTACCAAATCGCCCTACATCTTCAACCAATAAGAAAAAATCATCTGATACTTTGATTCATGACGACTTAATCTATGATGATATGGATATAGACGATCCAGAAGAGAACGTTCAAGAGTATGACTCATTAGATAGCATGGATGCATGGTTGACTCAAGCCAGTAATACCAGTCCTAGCGTAGCAACTACAGAAAAACCAAAAGCGCCTCCTTCTAAAGAAACTATCAAAAGCCCTAATCCATCAATAAAGAAACCATCTGCCAATACAATATCAGCATCCTCATCAACACAGGATATGCTCAGCTCGGCAGCGGCCAATGATATTCATGCCAATGTTGAGAGTACTGATAACAATTCATGGCTACAAAAACTATTAGAAGAACAAAATCAAGACGAAGAAACACCACCAGATGACACAGACTTATCACAGCTTCTCTCTGACATGGGAGTACCCGTTAAAGATGAAGACCCTGCTGTCGACGATCGTTTAAGAAAAACACAGCTACCGTTTGCACCAACCCAAACGACACGTTCAATTGCGTCATTGTTATGGATACTAGGTTGTTTGGTTCTAGCACTGCTACTCGCGGCACAGTATGTTATTTTTAACTTAGAAAATTTAGTGAAAAACCCAGCATATGCTCAGCGTCTCCAATCAATATGCTCTGTCGCTGCCTGCAGCTTGCCCAGTGCGGACTTATCAGCCCTTACCATCAGCAATACCTTTCATAGAAGCAGTCAGATTAAAACTGCTGGTACATTTAGCGATATAGGCGCTACTCTAAGTAACGGCAGCCCGCAAGCACAACTATACCCCAATGTAAAAATAAGCGTTTATGGTAAAGATGAGATTATTGGAGAGTTCATCGCAGATCCAAACGATTATTTATTAGGAAAGCAAAGTCAGTTAGCTGCCAATACAGATAGACAGCTATTATTTACTATCCCTGTCGCTAATGCGCAAATTCGCGACATTACTATGACCGCTCTTTATTAAATTAGAGTGTTATATATAAATAAGTCTGAGTAGAAAACACGCTGTAAATTCATTTTCAATTAAACCGTGATAGCTAAGATAACGATGAATCTATCAGCGCTAGGCGATATTAATTTGATATACTATGGTTCTGACCCCTTACAATCAGAATTTTTCTTCATCTCAAGGATATTATTTTATGGCACCTCATGCACAGCATAATGCCAATCATTTTGCTAAAAGCTCTGAGCACCCTGCCGATTATAATAAAGACGAATACCAACCACCTACGCACGGCTTTGATTTTGCTAGTCAACACTATACAAGTAGTGCGCAGCAACCTCTACGAGTTCATGTAGAGCGTGTGGTACGTCAGTACTTTGCGATGTTAGGAGATGAGATGCCCACTGATTTATATGAGCTGATTTTAAAGCAAGTCGAAGAGCCTCTCTTATCTGTCGTCCTAGAAAAAACCAGAGGCAACCAAACCAAATGTGCTCAGATATTAGGACTAAATCGAGGCACTTTGCGCAAAAAAATGAAGACCTATGATTTAATGTAGCATTGTTATATGAGCTTACCCATCATCATTGACTATCATTATGTATGGCAATCAAACGTTCGTCGCTTTATCTATCATGATACGGCATACCGTTGTCATCATCACCTTGCCAGACGTTTACGTCAGGCTTTTTTTATGGAAAATTTCTTATGAGTACAACCCCACTTGCCCTACTATCGGTCTCCGATAAGTCTAATATCGTCGAGTTTGCTCAAGGCCTTCTCAAAGCAGGTTTTGGTTTATTATCTACTGGCGGTACTTATCGTCTGCTCACAGAAAACAATGTCGCCGTGACTGAAGTATCAGATTACACAGGCTTTCCTGAAATGATGGATGGCCGTGTTAAAACGCTACATCCTAAGATTCACGGTGGCATTCTAGGACGCCGCGGTACAGATGATGCAGTTATGAGCGATCATGCGATCGAACGTATCGACTTAGTCGTCGTGAACTTATATCCGTTTGCTGAAACGATTGCACGTGCTGACGTAACTATGAACGACGCTATCGAAAACATCGATATTGGTGGCCCTACCATGGTACGTTCAGCGGCGAAAAACCACGCTCATGTAGGTATCGTAACTGATCCAGCTGATTATGACCGTGTACTTAGCGCCTTAGATGGTGGCACCGAACTGACAACTGCTTTGCGTTATGATTTGGCAGTAAAGGCGTTTGAGCATACGGCACAGTACGACGGTATGATTGCAAACTTCTTAGGTAGCCGTGTCAACGAAACTCAAGAACCAGAAAACTTCCCGCGTACATTCAATGTACAGCTTGAAAAAGCACAAGACCTACGCTATGGTGAAAACCCGCATCAAAACGCGGCTTTCTATACTGAAAACCAGCCTTTGAAAAGCAAACAAGCTTCAATCGCAACGGCTAAGCAGTTACAAGGCAAAGCGCTATCTTATAACAACATCGCTGATACCGATGCTGCGCTTGAGTGCGTTAAAGCTTTCAGCGCGCCTGCTTGCGTTATCGTTAAGCATGCCAACCCTTGCGGTGTCGCGGTTGATAATGACCAAGTAGCGGCTTATCGTACTGCTTTTAGCACCGATCCTGAATCGTCTTTCGGCGGTATCATCGCATTCAACCGTCCGTTGACGCTTGCTGCTGCAAAAGCCATTATCGACAATCAGTTCGTAGAAGTAATCATTGCACCTAGTATCGAAGACGGTGTACTTGAAGCGACAGCCACTAAGAAAAACGTACGTGTCTTGGTATGCGGCGATCTACCAGCACCAGATCAGCGCGATATCCAACTTGACTATAAGCGTGTCAACGGTGGCCTACTGGTACAAGAGCAAGATCTAGGCTTAATCACGGCTAACGACCTAAAAATCGTCACTGATGTACAACCAACTGAAGCGCAAGTGGCAGATCTACTGTTCAGCTGGAACGTGGCAAAATACGTCAAATCTAATGCCATTGTCTACGCAAAAGGCCAACGTACTATCGGTGTTGGCGCAGGCCAAATGAGCCGCGTTAACTCAGCACGTATTGCTGCTATCAAAGCAGAACATGCTGGACTAGCAACTGAAGGTGCTGTTATGGCATCAGATGCGTTCTTCCCTTTCCGTGATGGCATCGACAATGCTGCTGAAGTAGGTATCTCTGCTATCATTCAGCCGGGTGGCTCTATGCGTGATGACGAGACCATTGCTGCTGCTAACGAGCATGGTATCGCGATGGTATTCACGGGTATGCGCCATTTCCGCCATTAAACAATCACCTATTAGTTTAAGACTGGGATTAGTCGCAGAAATTGTATTTGTCACTGCGACTAATTTTCAGCTTCTATAGTATTCGTGATAATTATCGTTAAAGCATCATCCAAAAAAAAGCCACTGTATCAATCGATACAGTGGCTTTTTTACGTCTAAAAATAAGAATAATAATCTAACAAATACTTAGCGTCCTTGTGCATTTGCCATGTTGCTTTCATTAATCTCAACCGTATACACCATACGTAGATAGTCCAAATAGTCTTGCAACTGGTCTTGGCCTAAATTGTCACGGATAATACTGGCTGTTTGCGCTCTTTGCATATCAGACAGTGGTGACTGCTGCTCAGTTTTAATACGGTCTCCAACCAGTAGCGTTGCACCCATCTCAGTCTCACTAACAATCGCAACGACACCATTATCAGCGGCTTGCTGACTAAATGCCAATCCACGCTCTTTGTCCGTTAGCTGCGTCGTTTGACGGTTAATCTCACCCAGTGCTTGGAAGCTTACCGACTGCTTATTTATATCAGCTGGCGTCTTGATACCAGCAGCCAATGCTTTAGCGTCTTTTAAAGCTAATGCTGTCGCTTTCTGCTGACGAAGTATTTGAGTGATTCTTGGGGTTGCATTTGCTAGAGCAAGCGTCTTAGTAGGACGATAATTGCTTGGCTGTAACCATACGGTACCGTTGCCAACTTCTACGCCTGCCGTTACCGCTTGATCTTGAATAGTAAACTCATCAAATGCCTGTTTAACCACTACTGGTTGCGGCAGTGCTGATTTGTTGTTCACTTTACGATAATCTTTGATACGCTTGAGGCTGACGTTTTCTTGCTGTGCAATATCTTCGATACTGAAACCATCTGCTGCCAAATCATTGATTGATGTCACTTTATCAGCATAGATTTCCTGACGTTTATACTCTTTTGCTTTCGCAGTTAGCTCTTCACGCATACTGTCTAGACTTGGAATTTTTTTGCCATTATCTTCAGTAACCGTAAATATCTGATAACCAAAGCTAGTCTTGATAGGCGCAGTCACATCACCAACACTCAACCCTTCTAGTGCCTCTTGCACAGTATCTGCATCACTGCCAAACACTGACGGATTAAAACGTCCGATATCACCACCTGTTTCACCTGATGGATCATCCGACTCTGCTTTAGCAAGCGCAGCAAACGCTTCACCTTTATTCAGACGTGCTTTGACTTTATCGGCTCTTGTCTTGGCATCTTTACCAGTAAACAGAATCTGACTGACTTTACGCTCATCAGTAGCCGCGATGCTTTGTTTATAAGCTTCGTACTGTTGCTGCAATTCTTCTGCGGTTACTTCATCAACCTTGATAGTTTGCGGGCTGAGCTGGATATACGCCAAGTCAACCATCGCTGCACTTTTCAATGTGTCTTTGTTGGCATCATAATATGATTGAATATCGGCTTTGCTAAGCTTAACTTTGTCAGCATAATCTTGCCAATTAAAGCGGTGTACCCAAACGTTGCGCGATTCTAGTTGCAAGTCAATCAATTGACTAATCGCTTGCATAGGATAGACAGCCGTCCCAACGATACTGGCATTTAGTTGATCCAAGCTTAACTGATTGCGAAATTCTGCAAATAGCTGGTTTTTAGTCATGCCGCGTTGACGCAAGAAGTTTGAGAACTGATCGTTCGAAAAGTTACCCTCTGCATCTTGGAATATTTCTTCTTGACGCAGTAGGCGATTGATCGTGTCGTCAGAGACTGTCATACCAAGCTTACCTGCTTGCTGCTCTAACAACGTACGATCGATTAGACCCTTTAATACTTGCTCATGAAGCACATCTTCATTCAACAAGCTGGCATCTTCGACTTGCTCTAGCACTTCAGAACGACGGCTATTGACAGCAGTTTGATACTCGGACAGTCCTACGCTTGCCTCACCTACCTGCGCAATCTGGTTGGGATCGACGTTGCCGCCAAAATAGCTTTCGACACCCAAGAGAGCGAGCGGCGATAGGCATAAAATCAATAAAATGCGACCTGGCCAGCTTTTTAAGAAATCGCGCAATTTATCCATAGTTATCTCTGCTTTATTAACCTATATTGATGAAAAACCATTGTAATACTGTTAGGAGCTGTTAAGTGCAACCTGTCAATATCAGTGCTATCTAAGCTCGCAATGGTAAGAGTAAGAGCGTATGCATTTTATAGTAAAAAACAAAATTTACTAAAGAAATCTGACTTAAATGACACACCTATCGCGCGCTCTATGATACGTGATTTTTCATGCAGACTCAAAATATTCACGACGCATGATACAAACTATAGCGATAAAAAAAGCACCTAAATATTAGGTGCTTTCTTCGATGGCTAGCTCATTACCTCAGCTATGGACCACCGACTATCATTTTATGCTTAAAAAATCGGCTTAGTTCAAGCGCTCTTTTAAGTTTTTACCAGCTTTGAAGCTTGGTACTTTGCTTGCTGGAATGCTTAGCTCTTCGCCAGTCTTAGGGTTGCGACCAGTGCGTGCTTTGCGATCTTTTACACTGAAAGTACCAAAACCAACTAATGAGATGCTATCGCCAGCTTCTAGCGCTTCGCCAACACTTTCCATAACAGCGTTTAGTGCATCACCAGCTTGGGTTTTATTTAGACCACTTTTGTCTGCGATGCTATCAATTAATTCTGACTTATTCATAAAATTTCCTTCAAGTTTAAGGGGGTAATAAATGCTCACGCCAAGTATTGTAACGCTCTCATGGTGCTTACGCAATAAAAACTACCTAACTGGCGCATTAACAGGTTCTTCTTTGTTATCGTCTTTATATCAAGGCAGCATAAGGAGCGCAAGCGATTTTACATATTTTTGTGCTCTACACTACGTATTTGACACCTAATGTTACGCAAAGCGTTAGGAATTTATATATAAGTGGCTCTGCATAACTGAGACGATTGACTTTCCTATTTTCTACGCTTTGACAGATTTGTCAATTGCCGTCTGTGCATTGCTATACATTAAGTTTGTATATTACTGGTCATAAATAAGAGTGTCTTTATTGACGGCTAAATTGTAATGTAATAGTTTAGCCACTACAGAAACTAGCGTTACTTTTTATTATAAAGACGTTACTATAAGCAAAATATCACTGCAAGTCTTGGGCAAATACAGACTTCTGTTTGCTCAATATCTAAAACTTGCTAAATAAAAAACGGATTACTTACATGAAGCGTTCTACGTTGTCTCACTCTTTTCTTAATATCATTTTAGTATTTATCGAGTCGGCGCTGACATTATTGTTACGTTTGGATCCTGAATTGCGTAAGGCCGCTTATCCGCTTGCCAAGCAAGGCACTGTAGTAGCACTTCGCCTGTACTTACCGCATGTAGAAGTATTTGCCACGTTTAGTACCAAAGGCGTGTTACTAGATGCCCAGCTGCCGATTGGTCGTAGTGAGCCCGACGTGGTTATCAATGCCTATAGCATTCAAGTTATCAACGCCATCACGACTCATGATAGCGAAACCACTGAAAAGCTACAGATGCGCGGTGAATCGATTCAAGTACAACTGGTCAAACAGTTTATTATGCAGCTTGGGCTTGGCAGCTTGATCCAAGGTCTGATCAAAAAGATAAAGGGTGGCAAGACTAAAACCAAACCTACAGAAGCTGATTTGGAAGAAAAAAAGAACAACTACAAACTGCGTATTAAAGAGCAGCAAACACAGATTAATACCTTGACCATTAAAAACCGTGAACTTGAAACAACCGTGAGAGAGCTTCAGAGCAAGCAAAAAACGTTGATGATTGTCACTGTTGTGGCGCTTGTCATTATGATCGGTTCAATCGTCGCACTATCGATGAATTAGTTTTGGTTCGCTGAATTACTTATAAATAAGCGTTCAATGTCTTCTATAGATATTGAACGCTTATTTTTTACTTCGTTAAATGTATCTGTAGCAGACAAATTAAGCTGCTTATGTCTCACTCATATATCTCTTCTAAACATCATTGTTTTTATCAATTACAGCAATAAGCTTGATTAACCATTGAACCACACTTTAATCTTGACTAAATTACTCGGGATTAAGTATAATTACCTTAATCGTTGCACACATCGGGTTAATCATCTGTTGTTCAATAACGATAAGACAAAACTTAGCTGACGTATTATTGGTTGCTCTTTTTATCTTATGAGTACTTATTAAAACTTTTAGCTAAGATCGTTGTTAAACATAAATGACATTAAGTTTGGAGATAACACATGCGTTTGACTACTCGGGGCAGATACGCTGTTACCGCATTATTAGATTTGGCATTACAGACCAGCCAACAAGACAGTGCTGTATCATTATCCGATATCGCCAAACGACAATCGATTTCAATATCGTATCTTGAACAGTTATTTTCTAAACTTCGTAAACGCGGCCTTGTCACGAGTATTCGCGGTGCTGCAGGTGGTTACCACCTAGCTAAACCATTGAATGAGATAGATGTGATGAGCATCATATCTGCGGTTGATGAGTCAGTAAACGCGATGCAGTGTGAAGGACGCGGTGACTGTCAAGGTGGTACAATGTGCCTAACTCACGATCTGTGGTGTGCACTGTCGAATCATATCGAACAGTACTTGAAAAATATAACATTAGCGCAATTATTAGATATGGAAAACGTGCAGTCAGTCTCAGAGCGTCAGCACATCTCTACAAAAGATATTTCCATAAAAGACATTAATACTATTACTCTATCGAACAGCGAGGCAAACCCAGCATGAGCCAACATAACAACCTTATATACTTAGATTATGCCGCCACTACCCCAGTTGCTAAATCAGTAGCTGCTAAAATGAGCGAGTATTTGACTGTAGATGGTGTCTTTGGTAACCCAGCTTCACGTTCACATGGTTACGGCTGGCAAGCGGAAGAAGCAGTAGAAACTGCTCGCGGTCAAGTTGCTGAAGTTATCAACGCTGATCCACGCGAAATCGTCTTTACTTCTGGTGCGACTGAGTCTGATAACCTAGCTATTAAGGGTGCAGCACATTTCTATCAGTCTCGTGGCAAACATATCATTACCAGTAAAATTGAGCACAAAGCTGTATTAGATACCTGCCGTGAGCTTGAGCAGGAAGGTTTTGAGATTACGTATCTTGAGCCACAGCCAAGCACAGGTCTTATCCTGCCAGAGCAAGTAAAAGAAGCACTACGTGATGATACTATTTTAGTATCACTTATGATGGTGAACAATGAGCTTGGTACTATTACTGATGTTGCAGCGATTGGTGAAATCACTCGCGAAGCTGGCGTAGTTTTCCATGTTGATGGCGCACAGTCTGTTGGTAAAGTAAAAATCAATCTTGAAGAAATGAAAATTGATTTGATGAGCTTCTCAGGTCATAAAGCATACGGCCCTAAAGGTATCGGCGCATTGTTTGTTCGTCGTAAGCCACGTATTCGCTTGAAAGCTGAGCAACACGGCGGTGGTCATGAGCGCGGTATGCGTTCAGGTACTCTACCAACGCATCAGATCGTTGGTCTAGGCGCCGCATTTGCTTTAGCTAATGAAAGCTATGAAGCCGACCATGCACATGCAGCCAAACTACGTCAAAAACTTTGGGATGGTCTACAAGATATCGAAGAGATTTACTTAAATGGTGATCTTGAGAATAGCGTACCAAACATCGTAAACATCAGCTTTAACTTCGTTGAAGGCGAGTCATTGATGATGTCACTTAAAGACTTAGCGGTATCGTCAGGTTCAGCCTGTACCTCAGCAACGCTTGAGCCATCATATGTACTACGTGCAATTGGTCGTCCAGATGAATTGGCACATAGCTCAATCCGCTTCAGCTTCGGCCGTTATACCACTGACGAAGACATCGACACTGTTATCAAACAGATGCATGAAGCTGTTGATAAACTACGTGCCCTATCACCACTTTGGGATATGTATCAAGAAGGTGTTGATCTAAACTCAGTTGAGTGGGCTGAGCATTAATTTTTAATATAGCTTTTTAGTATAGCTAGCAATATATTTATTAAACAATTGATCAGACAATTAAATTAAGCGTTTGACCCCAATTATCGATGAGTAGTTAGACATTTAAAGTTGATAAACGACTACTCATCATCTAACTAGGAGAAAACCCCATGGCCTATAGTGACCAAGTTATTGATCATTACGAAAACCCACGCAACGTTGGTAATCTTGATAAAAACGCAAAGAACGTTGGTACCGGTATGGTCGGTGCCCCAGCATGTGGCGATGTAATGCGTCTACAAATCCAAGTCGACGATAATGGTATTATCGAAGATGCACGTTTCAAGACTTATGGCTGCGGTTCAGCGATTGCTTCAAGCTCACTTGTTACTGAGTGGCTAAAAGGCAAAAGCTTGGATCAAGCTGGCGAAATCAAAAACAACGATATCGCTCAAGAGCTAGCATTACCACCAGTAAAAGTGCATTGCTCTGTACTTGCAGAAGACGCTATTAAAGCCGCTATTAGCGACTATAAAGGTAAGCATGGCGTAGCCGCTCCAGCAGAAGAAGCTGCGATCTAAGCTAGGCTAAACCTGCTAGCGTATGCGCTACGTTGTACTAGCAACGCTAAAGTAGCAATGTGTAATCGCTACTGACGCTAAAGAGGTGACAATGACACTTATGTAATTGTCACCTTTTGTTTTCTAATAGTCGTAAGCCTACACTTTTGGCAATCTTGTAATTCTGGTTGTCAGTTTATCTAGATTTTTTTATTGATATTTATGATTAATAGTCAATGGGAGTTGGCATGATTGAAATGACAGAACGCGCCGCTCAGCATGTTCGAGACTTTTTGGACAATCGCGGCAAAGGCGAAGGCATTCGAGTTGGTATCCGTACGGCGGGTTGCTCGGGCTTGGCTTACGTTTTAGAGTTTGTAGATACCCCTGATGAAAACGACACGCGCTATGAAAGTCGCGGCGTTAGCATCTTTATTGATCCTAAAAGTCTCGTATATTTAGACGGCTTGTTGATGGATTACGAAAAAGAAGGTTTAAACGAAGGCTTCAAATTTACCAACCCTAACCAAAAAGGTGAATGTGGTTGCGGTGAGTCTTTCACAGTTTAATTGTTCAATGGCTAAAAACTGATAGATTTATGCTTCAATGAGCTTTCATAAGAGCAGTGCAGTATCTCGGCTATCGCTATGAAGAAAGGTTGATGTAGTTGAGTAGCTAAGCGATCCAGTATTCCTAGCTAGGTCATGACTTCAAAAATAAATAAAAAAGCAAGGCATCGGATTATGATAGATATTACTTCAGAACCACAGTTTGATAACTTCTTTGCCCTATTTGAGCAGCCTGTACAATTTGAAATTAACCAAAGCAGTCTAGAGCAACGTTTGCGCTTGCTGCAAAAACGCTATCATCCTGATAATGTTGCCAAAAATCAGACCGATATGGTTCAAGCACAGTTGCAGTCTGAAAAATCGTCGGCTTTAATCAATCAAGCGTATCAAACACTAAGCGCTCCTGATAGTCGTGCTGGTTATTTACTGGATATGGCAGATCAAGCACAAAATATAGAGCACTCAATCGCAGATTTAGATTTTTTGGAAGATGCGATGCAGATGCGTATGGATCTAGATGATGCTATCGAAGACAAAGATCTTGCAGCCTTGCAGCAATTACACCCTCAAATTACAGAGCGCCTAGCAAATCAATCTGAACGCTTTAATAGTGCTTATCAAAATCAAGATTGGCAAACAGCGATTGATGCGACACAGAAACTAAAATTTTTAGTTAAGCTAAATGCTGATGTGACGACGGGGCTTGATGATGTTGCAAATTCATCGCATTCAGATGACGATGACTTATACGTCTAAACATTTGTGGTTATGGCTCTCACTAACAAGCTAAATTCTATATATTTGGTTAAAATAGTGACCGTGATACCGTATAATCTTTGATTCTAAGCGCATCAAACTGTCAGAATCCGTATTCCATAGAATGAGATTACCGACGTTAGACTCTCTTACTGCATATGCTATATTTGCTCCATTTCACTTATTCATTTTATCTCTGAGTTATTCTTATGTCTTTAATGCAAATTGCTGAACCCAATCAAAGCGCTCAACCTCACCAACATAAATTTGGCTTGGGCATCGACCTCGGTACTACACGCTCGTTGATTGCTGTGGTGCGTTCAGGTAAGGCACAAGTCTTAGAGGCAGGCGCAGCGACAGATACATTATTACCGTCTGTTGTCTATTATCCAGCTACTGGTATGCCATTGGTTGGCTATGACGCCCTAGCGCATTTAGCGGATGATCCAAAAAATACGATCGTCTCGGCTAAGCGTTTTATGGGTCGTAGTCAAGCTGATATCAAATTCTCTCATCCTTATGAGCTGTCTGGTAATAAAGATGATATGCCAGCTTTTGTAACGGCTCAAGGTGAGGTTTCTCCTGTTGCAGTATCAGCGCGTATCTTAGCCGCTCTTGAGCAACGTGCAGCAAGTGCCTTACCTGCAGATAGCATCGAGGGTGCTGTGATTACCGTGCCAGCTTATTTTGATGAAGCACAGCGTCAAGCAACCAAAGATGCTGCACAAGCAGCTGGTATCAACGTACTTCGCTTGTTGAATGAACCAACGGCCGCTGCGGTCGCTTACGGGCTTGACCAATCATCAGAAGACAGTAAAAAAGAGAGCTATTACTTAATCTATGATTTGGGCGGTGGTACTTTTGACGTTTCTATCTTAAAGCTTACCGACGGTGTCTTTGAAGTGTTGGCAACTGGTGGTAATAGCGCACTAGGCGGCGATGATATCGATCGTCTTATTACCAATTGGATTATTAAACAATTAAATATCGATCCAAAAGACGTAAGCCTGCACGACAAATCAATACTAGCTCAACAAGCAAAAGCTTATAAACAAGCATTGACTGATGCTGAACAAGTGGACATCAATGTGGTTGTCAATGGTCAGTCTTATCAAGGCGTATTAAGCCGTACAGACGTGCTAACTATCGTAGAGCCTGTTAGCCGCCGTACCCTAAGCGTGTGCGAACAAGTCCTACGCGATGCCAAGCTGTCTACTACAGATCTAGATGAAGTTGTTTTAGTGGGCGGCTCGACTCGTATGCCTGCCGTACAGCAAGTCGTGACTGAGTTTTTTGCTAAGCAGCCACTTTGTCGTCTGAATCCAGATGAGGTTGTTGCCTTGGGCGCTGCCCAAACTGCTCATCAATTGGTGAATGGTGATAGTGACAACAATTTATTATTATTGGATGTGACGCCATTATCATTAGGTCTTGAGACCATGGGCGGTTTGGTTGAAGTACTCATCCCACGCAACACGCCTATCCCTGTGAAGAAACGTCAAGTGTTTACCACGTATCAAGACGGTCAAACAGGCATGGTGATACACGTCGTGCAAGGTGAGCGCGAAACGGTAGAAAACTGTCGCTCGCTTGGCCGTTTTGAGCTATATGGTATCCCGCCAATGAAAGCTGGGTTTGCTCGTATCGAAGTCACCTTTAGCATCGACGCTAATGGTCAGCTTACTGTCAGTGCGCAAGAAACTACGACCAAAACAGAAAGCAAAATCGAGATTGTGCCTTCTTATGGTCTATCAGATGAGCAAAAAGAACAGTTGCTTGTTGCAGGGTTTAAACACGCAGAAGAAGACAAAAACGCGCGTTCTTTAATTGAGACAAAAGTAGAAGCGGAACGTGAAGTACTTGCCCTAGAGTCGGCACTTAACGAATTTGCGGCGTTGCTTTCTACTGAAGAACAACAATCACTAGCAGAGCATATACAAGCGCTACGTAACTCTCTCAGCACTGATGACTTAGCGCTTATTGAAGCACAACAAGCACAGCTCAAGCCACATAGTGATGCCTTTGCTGCACGTATTATGAATCAAAGCGTCAAGACCAGTATGGCAGGTACTAGTGCCAAAGACTGGTAATAAATACATCGACATATATCGCTTAGCTAACATATTAAGCTAACTTCTAATATTTTTTAAATTGATTAGCATCGGACAGATAATTTATGCCAAAAGTTACCGTACTACCCCACCACGAAATTTGCCCTGAAGGCGCAGAAGTCGAGCTACAGGCTGGTGAAAACTTATGCAAAGCACTGTTAGAAAAAGGCATTAAAATCGAGCATGCCTGTGAGATGTCAAAAGCTTGTACCACATGTCATGTTGTAGTACGTAAAGGTTTCAACAGTTTGGATGAGATGGATGATATCGAGGCGGATCTACTTGATCGTGCTTGGGGCTTAGAGCCTGACTCACGTTTATCTTGTCAGGTCATGCTTGATGATGAGGATTTGACCATCGAAGTTCCTAAATATACCCTCAATCATGCTAAAGAAAATCATTAAACACTGATGATACTTTCTAGTTAAGATTAAAAAAGGCCAGTTATCACATAGCTGGCCTTTTTCTATATATGCTTTTGAGACGATAGACTTGAAACGTTTACTTGCGCTTGGCATCCTCACGCTTACTTTCTGCTGCTATGTCTTTCACTACTTTTTCTTCCTCTTGCTCGATGCGTTCTAGCGCAAAATTTAAACGAGCTCTAATATCTTGATAATCATTGTCTTTCATATCTTTAAAATTCAAATGCAAATTGAAACCAGGCAATGTGTGGTCGACCCATTTAGAAAGATGACCTGTACTGGCACTAGGGTCAAGTACTTGCCATGCATCGACCTTTTCATCAATACCTTTCAAGCAAAATGCGGCAACGTGCTCGCATTCATAGTTATGGCATATATAATCGTAAGTGCTTTCACTGACCAATATCTGATCTTTGCCCGCACAGGACTCAAGCCTAGAGGCCAAATTGGCTTCTTTACCAATGATGGTATAGCTTAATCGACTATTACTACCAAAATTACCAACGTGACAGTAGCCAGTGGTGATACCAACACGTATATATAAGCCTTCAAACCCCATTAGCCGCCATTTTTGACGTAAAGTGCGCATTTCTCGGCGCATATCAATTGCCATCGCCACACAATCTAGTGCATCTTGACGCGAGCCACGGCTATTCGGTTCACCAAAGAAACATACCATACCATCACCAATGAACTTATCAAGCACTGCACCATGCTTATTAGCGATCGACGTCATGCAATGCATATAAGTATTGAGAATATCTGCTAAATTATCAGAACTTAGACTATCAGACAACTCGGTAAAACCGACAATATCCGAAAACATGATAGTTATTTTTGCGCGTTTATTAGAAACCCTAACAGGGCTATCCGATTTGACAATAGGCTCCCAAATTTGTGGTGGTACAAAACGGGTAAGCTTATTGATCACTGATACCATTGTGTTCAGGCGTCCACTAGCCTGATGGGCACGTACTTTAAAAGTAATATGTTGCTGATAGATACGCCAGAACTGGTACAAAATAACGCCTAAACTTGCCACCATTACTATCAATGGTAATAGACCATCATCAAAGTCCATGCTATTCGCATTTAAGACTGTGCTAACGTAGAAAAACACAATGATAGTCACAACAGATACAGATAACAGTCTGAGGTGATTCTCAGGTCTGCTAAGAATGATACGTACGCCAATCAAAGCAGCCAAACTGATTGATATGACCGTACAGCATTGTAGTGAGCCGATGACAACTGATAATAGAATAATAACGATATTAGACGTCCAAAAGCTGGTCTGGCGTCGGTAGTTGTATATCAGAATCATGAGGCTTGGCAATGTAATAATAACCAATAGTGCCATTGAGATAGAACGGAAGTCGTAGTATATAGCACGCAAAACAACCGTCAGTATCAACACGAACACTTCTGGATAATCGAAACGACAAACTCCAGCATCTTTCAGCGGCGACTTTGGTTTGAATGTCTCTGAGAAGGTCATATGAGATTCACTTAAATAAGGTGAGCTATCTGAGAGACAAAGGCATACTACACTAACATATGTACGTTATTTGTCCTTATGACGATTTATCATAAGATATATTTAATAATATATTATACTTTTGAAATAAGTTTAAACAAGGTTACTGATGACTATAAGGCGACCTTTTGTCTAGTTTATTCACTGTTTACAGTTTTTATCCAAATTTAAATAAAAAGAGAGGCCAAATACATTTAAGTATCTGGCCTCTCTTTTTACATATAAAATTTAGGTTCAATCTATTCTTATTAAAGGCAGAATAGATTGATAATTACATTTGCCAATCAAACGGCATTTGGTGATGGCCACGTAATGCCATCATCAATGTTTGCTGCATTTGCGCCAATACTTCTTTAGTATATGGCACAGCTGGCACACCCCATACTGGGTTTGGCCACTGCATGTCATTTTGATAACGGACAATATGATGAAAATGAAGTTGTGGTACTTGATTACCAAGAGCGGCCACATTCATTTTATCGGCTTGAAAGGTTTTAGCTAACTGACTCGACAACCAGCTGGACTCTCGTAAAAACTGTGTTTGATCTGCCTCAGACAGCTCATATAACTCTTTGATACCGGAGACACGTGGCACTAATATCAGCCAAGGAAATTGGCAGTCATTGATTAAACGACAAGTGGATAATGGAAAATCCCCCACTAAAAAACTATCAGCAGCAAGTTTATGATGAAGTTGGAACATAATGACGGTTCTCTTGTTGTTTAATGCAAATAAAATACAGAGGGTTAAAAAGTTAGTTGGGCTATTTTATCAGTTATCGGGTTGATAAAATAGCACCATAATTTATTGGTTTAATATGACTACTGAGCCTACTGATATCTAGCCATGTACTAAGCAGGCTCTGTCACCATGTGCTCGCTAAAATAGCGCAGCAGCTCTTGTATGACCGTTACGCGCTGTTGCGGTGTGGCCAGTTTATCGCTATTTTGGTAACGGATACCAGATGCGCCATTCATACGATAATGCTGACCATTTGATTGGATCAACTTAATAATCGCTAACGCATCAACTGGAGTATCTGGCGCAAATTCCAGCGTCATACTACTACTGTTGGCATCAATTTTGTTAATCTTAAGCGGCTCTGCTTGTAAGCGTAATCCATGAATAGCGAATAGCTGCTTGGTTTGATCTGGCAGTGCTCCAAAGCGGTCTATCATCTCCGTACGAATATCCGTCAATGCTTCTTTATCATCGGTATTACTAATACGCTTATAGAACAATAAGCGCTGATGCACGTCATGTAGATACTCTTCTGGAATAAGAGCAGAACTATGTAAGTTGATTTCACTGGTTAGCGACAATGGTGTATTTAAATCAGGCTCCTTGCCAGCTTTAATGGCTTTAGTCGCACGCTCAAGCATATCCATGTATAAGCTAAAACCAATCGCCTGCATATTGCCACTTTGCTGCTTACCCAATATCTCACCTGCGCCGCGAATCTCTAAATCCTCACTTGCCAGCATAAAACCTGCACCCAAAGTATTGGCGCGTTCAATCGCATGCAAACGGCGCTTGGCATCGCCTTTGAGGCCTTTAAGGGAAGGCACTAGTAAGTAACAATACGCTTGATGATGACTACGTCCTACTCGGCCACGCAGCTGATGCAATTGCGCAAGACCAAACTTATCTGCACGCTCAATGATAATCGTATTGGCATTGGGCACATCAATACCCGTCTCAATAATGGTAGAGCAAACCAACACATTGAACTTTTTATGATAAAACTGCTGCATAATCTGCTCAAGTTGGCGCTCTTGCATTTGTCCATGGGCAACCCCTACCCGCGCTTCTGGCACGAGGTCACGAATAGTCTCTGCCATACGCTCAATACTAGCCACATCATTATGCAAGAGATAGACTTGCCCGCCGCGCAACAGCTCGCGCAAGATGGCTTCTTTCATCAAGGCATCTGTCTTTTGCATGACAAAAGTTTTAATCGCAAGTCGACGTGCTGGCGGTGTGGCAATAATAGACATGTCACGCATGCCTGAGAGTGCCATATTAAGCGTTCTAGGAATGGGAGTCGCGGTCATAGACATACTGTCTACATCTGTCTGAATAGCCTTGATACGCTCTTTGTGACGCACCCCAAAGCGGTGCTCCTCATCGACGATCATTAGCCCAAGGTTGGCAAACTTCACATCAGGCTGTAAGAGTTTATGGGTACCAATCACGATATCTACTTTGCCAGCAGCCAAGTCAGCTAAGACCATTTCTTGATGTTTTTTACCGCCAAAGCGCGACAGGCTCTCAATACGAACTGGCCAATCGGCAAAACGATCGCGGAAGTTGTCTTCGTGTTGTCCCGCGAGCAAGGTAGTAGGCACCAACACAGCAACCTGATAACCAGCACTAACGGCAATAAAGGCCGCTCGCATCGCCACTTCTGTTTTACCAAAGCCAACATCACCGCAGATGAGGCGATCCATTGGCTGATTTTGTCTCATGTCTTCCATAACTGCATGGATAGCATTTGCTTGGTCAGCAGTCTCCTCGAACGCAAACTGACTGGCAAACAGCTCGTATTGAGACGGATCTATTTTAAAGTGAATACCAACTTTGGCCTCACGACGCGCCTGCATGTTAAGTAGCTCTGCCGCAACATCGTGAATTTGCTCTAACGCTTTTTGTTTGGCCCTATCCCATTTGCCACTACCAATCTTATGGAGCGGTGCTAAGGCTGGATCGCCGCCGCTATAACGACTAATCATTTGTAAATTAGCCACTGGCACATAGATACTAGCGTCATCGTCATACTTTAAATGAATAAACTCTTGCTCACCATCACCCACATCTAAGGTAATCAGACCATTATAACGACCAATACCATGCTCAATATGAACAACTGGACTACCATCTGTTATCTCAGTGACGCTCTTAACCAAGAACTCCTCTGATACACCGCTTTGGCGACGACGACGCGTCTGTAAGACTTGACGACCAAACAGCTGCGTTTCACTAATCAACACCAAACGCTCAGGCACATAAACACCGCGCTCAATCGGTGCCACAGTCAGACCGACATGTGGTAGTCGAGCATTATTCATAGCGCTCGTCTTGTCTGCTGCTAAAAATGCTTCAAAGCTATCGTATGCCTTGATGTCAATCTTACCCTTAAACAGCTCGATAAGAATCTCGCGACGGCCTGCGGTTTCTGCAACAATTAGTACTGGCGTTGCTGTTTGTTTTTGAACGTTTAAAAAGTCGAGCAATTCAGTTAATGGCTCAGATTTCTGATGGTTTACTGCCAGTTGCGGCGGTTCTTCGGCACTTAATGTCACCAAGCCTTGCTGCTTAGTAGGCGTTTTAGTAGGCGTTAATGGCAGTTGCGGCTGAGATGAGTCACTACCTTCTAGCGCTGCCACATCATTCATCATAGCCAGTTCATCACGAGCACTTAATATTACTCGTGGATACTGGTTTAACTGCTCGTTAAGCGCGTTAGATAATAGATACAGCATTGCTGGCTCTACGATAGGCTTATCAATATCATGGCGACGCTCTTCGTAGCGGCGCTGGATTTGTGACCAGTAATCAGCTTGTTTTTCATTGATTAATTCATCGGTGATAAATAACGCATCGCTTGGTAAATAGGAAAATAAACTACTCTCCGCCTTCCAGTCTTTTAAGTCAAAAAATAGTGGTTGATAATACTCTAATCCGCTACTAGCAATTCCTGCCATTACGTCTTTGTGCAGCTCAGACTTACGGCTACTGGTATTAGGGAACATCGCAGCAAAGTTCGTGCGAAACGTCTCCCGCCCTTCGTCAAGTGGAAACTCTTTTGCAGGCAAGATTTGAAATTGTTCAATAGGTTTAGAGATATCTGGCATTTTGTGCAGTAGTGACAGCGATTCTTTTGCCATACTGGTATCGTTGCCCGTTAACATCGCCTTCAAATCATCAGCAGTCAATGTACGCTGGGTTTGAGGATGAAAAAAGCGAATCGTTTCGATTTCGTCATCGAACAAGTCTAAACGTAGCGGAAAAGGCTGACCCATGGCAAAAATATCAATAATACTACCACGTACTGCAAACTCACCTGGTTCAAAGACATTTTCAACCGCTCGATAACCAGCCTTTGCCAGTAGCCCTCGCTGGGTATTGATATCAAATCGATCGCCGACACTCAAATCAAAATGCTGTCCAATCAACCAGCTTGGCGGTGCGACGCGATGCATGAGGGCTTGTATCGAAATAAGTAGCACGCCCGTTTTCGGCATATCCGTCAATAGATTGATACGTTCACTGACGATGTCTTGATGTGGAGATAGCTCATCATAAGTCAGTGTCTCCCAGTCAGGGAACACATAAGCATCGACTCCGCAAAATGCCAGCTCAGTCTCTATTTGATTGAGTTGGTTTTGGTCACGTGCCACCACAACTTTTAGGCGCTCGGCAACATTCCACATCGGTGTTTGCACCAAGCTTGCCAACCATAAGCTGCTGACCGCCCCATGGACAGGCGCTAGCCAACGCCGCTCGGCATTTTGGATAGGAAACAACTGCTGGTTAATAGGGTCAAACGCGTCAGTCAAAGCAGTAATAGGCATAAAGAATAGGATCAAAGTTAAGGAGACAGAAAGCTATTATACGAATATTTGAGCAATTACCAAAGCTTATGCCGTAACGGTTTGTCACTTAAGAGTTTACTCATTAATGACTGAGGGTTAACAACGATTATTGCGCCTTAACTGTCATTACACAATAAAAAACCCCAACTGTGAACCGACCCCCATAAGTTGGACACAACTTATGGGGTATTTTTATGCGTTATAATCTAGACTTTAAGCTTCAAGTCATCGCATACTATATGCAAGGACATACTGGTCGTGCTACAGCTGAGGAATTTAACCTAGATAATAAGATAGTCATCAAATGGGTTAAGCAATATCAAAGCGGGGGCATTGATGCTATAAAGCCAAAGACCAGCAAAGCCTACTATAGTCGCGAGTTTAAACACAAAGTGCTTACAACGATGCTTAGCCAAGGCTTAAGTCAATTGGAAGTTGCGTTAAGGTATAACATCAGCTCACCGGCGCTTATTAGTCACTGGCACAAAGCGTATCGGCTACAAGGTATGTCTGGACTAACATCTAAACGCAAAGGTAGAGCAGTCATGAGTAAACCCTTTATCACAGACAAACCAGATGATGAAAAAAGCTTAGCAGAATTGAAGCGTGAGAATGAATACCTACGTGCGGAGAACGCCTACCTAAAAAAGCTCGATGCCTTGCTCAAAGCGGAGGAACAAGCAGGCAAAAAGCAAGGCTCATCGAAGGACTAAGGCAAGACTATCCTTTATCAGCTTTGCTAGACATCGTTAAGATGCCTAAAAGCGTCTTTTACTATCATAGAGCAAAGCTTAGTGATAAAGATAAGCATGCTGACTTAAAACAGCGTATTGCCACGCTATATCACCAGCATAAAGGCAGGTACGGCTATCGCAGGATAACGGCAGCGCTAAAGCAGTTAGGCAGTCATCATAACCACAAGCTCATCGCTAAGCTTATGTGCCATCTAAACTTAAGCGCACGGATTCGACGACAAAGGTATCGCTCTTATAAAGGCGTACAAGGCAAGATTGCAAAGAATTATTTAAAGCGCCAGTTTCATGCAGATAGACCAAGCACACGCTGGCTGACCGATATTACTGAGTTTAAGGTGGGTGATCATAAGCTGTATTTATCACCGATACTCGATTGTTATAACAATGAGATCATCAGCTATACGCTCTCAAAGCGCCCAACTTATGACTTAGTGAGCAAGATGCTAGATAAGGCGTTAGATAAGATAGATACGCACCAGAACAACCGTTTAATGCTGCATTCAGATCAAGGCTGGCATTATCAGATGAGACCGTTTAGTAAGGCGCTTAAACAGCATGGTATTAAGCAAAGCATGAGCAGAAAAGGTAACTGCTTGGATAATGCACTGATGGAGGGGTTCTTTGGTACACTTAAGTGTGAGACGATCTATATTGAGAAACCAAAATCGATTGAGCAGTTAGAACAACAGATTCATGAGTATATTCATTATTACAATAATGAGCGTATTCAACTCAAACTAAAAGGACTGAGTCCTGTACAGTACAGAACTCAGTCCTTGGTATAAACTAAACCGTCCAACATTTGGGGGTCAGTTCACTGATAAGCTGAGGTTTTAATTTTCGCGAATCAAGCCAAGCCTAAAACTTCAGTTGATAAGTGGTTTATCGCTAGCGATGATGCCATTGTTATCCGCATAAACGAACATACCCGAGTTCAACGTTAAGTCACCAAAGCTGATTTCGACATCTGTTTGACCTTCATCTCGGCGGGTCGATTTACGCGGGATACAACCAAGCGCCATCACGCCAAGATCCATCTCTGCCATGTCATCAACATCGCGGACACAACCATATACAATAACTCCAGCCCAGCCGTTGTCGATAGCTGATTGTGCAATCATATCGCCTAACAATGCACAGCGCATAGAGCCGCCGCCATCAACGACCAATACTTTTCCATTGCCTTCTTTGTCTTTGCCATCGCTATTCAATAGAGATTTGACACGGCTATTATCTTCAAAGCATTTAACCGTCACGATTTCACCGCAGAATTTGTCTTTTGCACCAAACTGACGGAATGACTTACCTTCGATATTTGGCAAGCATACTTGCGACTCAGGATTGTCATCCAATAGATCACAAGTGACAAAATTCCCTCTATCCATTTGTATCGATTCTGACATTGCTCCTGCTCCTTGTTTTAGTGATTCAACTGACTGGTATTTCAATACTTATTGATGCTTTGATAATAGTTATTGTATTTTTTAATCTTGTAATGTGGTTCTAGTGCAATCTTGTTCTAACACAATTAAAAATCGATATCGGTAGCTTCCCAATTTCGAGACTGAATCTGTCACTAGAAAACTGTCCTTTTATTTTTTAACACGGGTCATCGCTAGCATCTGCTTATTTTCGATAATGTCAGTACGCTTGATTTGAGGTTCAGTACGATATTTACTACGATGGTAGATATCATGAGCGCTCATGGCCATAGCACTAGCAACGCGTTTAGCCGAGATAGGATGTAGCGATAGCGACTCTGACACGAGCGGCGAGATGAGTTTAAAGGCTTTTTGACCAATGCTCTCAAGCGGACGGCCTTTATGTTTGCCAAGCAATAACGACGGGCGGAAGACGACCAATTGGCCAAAATCTAATGCCATAACAGCCTGCTCTGTCTCAGCCTTAACTCGATTGTATAAAAAACGACTGTCAATATCTGCATTCATTGAGGAGAGTAAAAAGAAATTCTCTACCCCTTTGTCACGACACAACTTGGCAAAATTTACGTTATAGTCTCGATCTACCTTGCGAAAAGCCTCATCACTACCAGCCTGCTTTTTTGTCGTACCCAAACAACTAAAAGCATCCGTAGTTCGGTCTGCGCCAACGCTTGCAAACACTTCAGAGAGATTATCAAAATCATTGATCTGATAAAAACGCATGCTGGCATTAATGTAGCGTGGCGGGCGGCGGGCAATCACAATCAATGTGTCATAAAGCTCACTCAGTTGCTTTACCAAATGCTGCCCTACTAACCCCTTTTCTCCAATCACAATTTCTTTTCGCTTCTTACCCTATCCACTTATATAACACTTTCTCTTATACTCATCTCCTAGCCCACTATTCTCCTGAGCATCTCGTATTCCTTCTTCTTCTTTTTTTTATTTTTTTTTTTTTTTTTTTTTTTTTTTTTTTTTTTTTTTTTTTTTTTTTTTTTTTTTTTTTTT
>NZ_PJAT01000104.1 GCF_002836715.1 Psychrobacter sp. 4Dc | reverse complement strand
ATTTGTAATAAAAATGTATCAATGCATTTTATAGTGTTTGTTTTAGCACAGTTATTATTGCTTTTCCAGTAATTAGTAAAATTATGTTCGAACTCATTAGTATCACAAATAGCTGTTCTTATTTATTAAAGGTGTAACTTCAACTTTCCTTAATACTTGAATTATCAGCTTTCTTAAGTTTAGTAAATATCTTACAGTCGTTCCACCGCGTTACAATTCACTATATAATAATATGACGATTACAATGGTGACTGCTATGACAGCTTCTAGACGTTTAAGAAAAATCCTCTATTTATTCAGCGTACTATTTATCGCAGCTTGTCAGCCGTCACCTGTAAATGAATCGACTGTTACTGACACTGAAGCAGAGACCGCTGACACGCCACTTATCATCACAAGTGATAGTGTCACAATGACGCCAGAACATATCTTGAGTATCAAACCTTCAAGATATCAGCCGAGTCTCGGATTACAAGGTAATATCGAACCTATCAAGCAGACCACATTTGTTGCGGTACATCCGATTCGTATAGAAAAAACACTGGTCAGTGAAGGTCAATGGGTAGAAAAAGGCACGCCATTGCTTGTCTTTAGACGTACGGGCACGGCTAGCAAAGCTGAAGATCTAAAAAAGCCTGAGCAAGTTAATTCAGAATCGAACGATGTTAATAAAACAAATCCAGAAGATACGCAAAACTCTGATGCTAATTCCGCACAAGCTGCGCCAGACACAGACATTGCTGTTGTAAGAAAAACTGATAGTGACAAAACGTTAGAAGCAATATCTTCGATAGATACTGATAGCAACACCTCTATTAGTCAGGATGCAGACATTAATACGGCTAAACAAGATGTACAGTATAATTCGATTACCATTCATGCCAGCTTTTCGGGTCGGATAGAAAACTTATCTGCTGATGCAGGACAACAGCTAGCGGCGCGCAAACCTCTACTACAGATCAGTGACGAGACCAAGCTGCACTTTATGGCTACCCTGCCTATACAAGCAAAACCACAGCTCTCAGTTGGTCAAACAGTCAACTTTACCGCCGAAGGTATCTCAGACAAGTTTACGGGCCAGGTCAGCAAACTGGTATCGACCAGTCAGCCCAAAAAGCTCTTGGTCTATGTTAATGTCATTGATAACGAAGTAAGTCGTGATAAGTTATTACCAAATATGAAAGTCACAGGCCGCGTCAATTATGGTCAAATAGATGTCGGTACTATCGTACCTAAGCGCGCGCTACATGATGTTGATCTGACAGAGTTGCAAACTCCTCCTTATATGCCGCTACAACCATTGACTGCAAATGTTTGGATAATCGGACAAGATCAGCGTTTAACGCGCCAACCTATTGAGGTAGTTGAATACGACCCTACTACGCAGCAGTATTTAATAGCTGGTGTTAGCAATGATAGCTTGATTTGTTTGGCCGACTTACCTGTTGATTCTAAAGGTAAAAAAGTTATTGTGTCATAATAGCTTATGCTGACAGTTACATTACGCAGAAACATTAACAAAGCTTCTCTTGTTTTGTAACAGCATAATTAGGCAATATGACCCTACTATATAGCATTATCCGAGTATTGAAATACGACTCATATTTAATTATGCGCTATTCTTTATATTTGAAAACATAGAGGCTGAGGTTTAACTGTTTATTATTTCCAACAGCTCATCATTACCGAAAACGTTATATTTTTATAAATCACAATAACAATTAGAGGACACTCCATGAGTAAGCAGATTTTATTGATTGAAGACGATCCAGATTTGGCTGAGCTGATCAGCGATTATTTGACCATGAACTACTATGATGTGCATCATGCTGGTCTTGGTCAAGAAGGTCTCGACTTATTAGACACCAAAGAGCGCGATATTGACTTGGTTGTATTGGATCTTATGCTACCTGATATGGACGGTATGCAAGTGTGTCAAAAGATTCGTGGCAACAAGAACAACATGACCAATAAAGTGCCTATTATTATGCTAACCGCAAAAGGCGATACAACTGATCGCGTGTTGGGGCTAGAGATGGGTGCTGACGATTATATCGCCAAGCCTTTTGAGCCACGTGAGCTTTTAGCTCGTATCCGTGCGGTTATTCGTCGTCATGAGCAACCAAATCAAGCCGATAGCCAATCAGACAGCTTAACCTTTGGCCGTTTGAGTGTGTTCCCTGATAGTCATGAAGTCACTATCGATGACCAACCGGTACGTCTAACCACGCATCAGTTTCAGTTGTTACATTACTTTGCCACTCATTCTGGCAAGGTGTTGAATCGTGAGCAACTCTGGCAAGCGATGCCAAACGATGACAGCTCAGACAACATTGACCGTGCAATTGACGTACATATTTCGCGTCTACGTGCTTTGATTGAAGACAATCCACGCCAGCCAAAGCGTATTATTACTGTACGCGGCGTCGGCTATCAATTTGCTACTGATCAGGTATGACCATAAAGGATGCCTAATTAGCTGACTCATGGTGTAAACTCTATACCATGAGTCGGTACAAGCGTTTAATAATAGAGATCGTTTAATGCAGCAATTGGGTTTTCGTTCCGTATTTGCCAAACTATTTGCCAGCGTTATGCTGGCACTTACGTTATTTGCTGTAGCAATGGTGCTGTTGACCCAACTTGTTCATGATAAAGATGCGGGTATTCGCTCAGAGATATTAGCCACACAGATTTTGGGTCAAATCGATCCATTCTTGCACGAATTAAATATTTCCATCAGCAAAGACAACCGCTTACAAGCGCGCTTTATGCTAGCGGTGGTCAAGAAAAGCTTTGATATTTTTGATGAATCACTGCAAGCAAAAATGGGGCTATATGACAATGAAGGTCATTTGCTCATGCAAAGCGACAACAGTGATTTGCCGTTAGAACTCCCCCCTACTCCGTCTTTATTCTCACGTGTTTTTCCATCACTTGCAGATACATCACCTACCAAGCAAGCCCAAGTGTATAGCAGTACGGGTTATACCTTACTGTATGAATCACGTCTAACGCCTAAAAAACCTGTCCTTTCTGCAGCCTTGAACTTATTCACTGGTACGCTACTACTCTTGCTCATTATGGCAGGTGTACTATGGTTGATTGCACGGACGATGACATGGCGTATTGACCAGTTAAGCCAACAAATGACTCAATTGGGTGATGGTGATTTTACGGTACGAGTGAACGCACGTGGTAATGATGAAATCGCTGCATTAGCACGCGGATTCAACCAAGCAGCACAAAAAATTGAACACTTAATTGATGCCAATAACTTGCTACTGGCACATGCCTCCCATGAGCTGCGTACACCGATTACGCGTATTCGCCTACAGATTGAAATGATGGATATGTTGGCTGGTGCGCTACCAACTGATACCAAAGCAAAATTTGATAAACGGGCACAGGCTATCAACAGAGACTTGTCAGGTCTTAATGACTTAGTAGAAAGCATATTATTGGTTAGCCGTTTGGATGCGGGACATGCCTTACAGCAAGTTGAAAACTTAGATTTATACGATTTGGTAAATCAAGAACGTCAGCACTATCCTGAAGCCACGCTGATTGGTGAGCACATCGTGATAGATGGTCAATCATCAATGTTGACTCATTTGATTCGTAACTTACTTACCAACGCTATGCTACATGGCAAGCCACCTGTTACGGTATTGCTATATGGTGTTCAGAGCATAGAAGAAGCTGGAACTGTGCCTGACTATCTATTACAAACAGTGCTATGCAGCAGTTTTGTCGATTACAACAGTTTAGACTTTGACGATTATGAAGAAAACGCTGATGCCAAAGTAATTGAACACAAAACTGCTAAACATGAAGCTACTAGTTCAGTTGATAAAAATAAATCAGAAACGACTGACTCGATAGCAGAGCTACCGACGCCGACTATCTACAAAAACGGTGAAGATATAGCTGCCAGCAATGAGAACAACGATAGCGATGATGACACCAGTATTGATAATGACCTTTCAGATGAAAGCTTAATAGACAGTGTTAGCAAACCCCAAACTACTACTGGCGAATCATCACTACTTGCTGACTATTACAGCTTTACCAGTGAGTTGACCGACAGAATTAAGAAGGTTATTTGGAAGGCTGTTCCAGATTCTACTGAATCTACTAATGACGCCGATAATACTAACAATGCTAACGTGACTGAAGTAACGTCAATAAGCTCTATAAGCAACGTAGAAAGCGAGAATACTGGCACTCTTGTTAATAATAGTGCTCAAAAATCAGATAGTTCTACTACTGATGCCGCTACTAAAAATAACGGTTCAAACAATACGAAAGATGACGCCAAATCTAATAGCTCAAATAATGAGAACTCAGGCGCAGTTGTGCGTAAAGAGGGCTTATTTGCTAAACATATGAAGAAAGCCAAAACTGAACCTGAACGTCCTCTGCCAAAATATGCCGTGCTAGCTGTAATCGACGAAGGCACTGGTATCCCTGAAGGCAAGCGAGAAGAAGTCTTCAGTCCATTTGTACGTTTACAGCAGAAAAACAAAGGCTCTGGATTAGGGTTATCTTTAGTCTCACAAATCGTCACCGCCCATCAAGGGCGCATTATTACAGATACGCTAAATGGTCATACTAGATTTTTAGTGACTATTCCAATTCATCATGACCCTCATTACAACTATCACGAGTAATCAATCCCCATCGTTATATAGATAGCTATTACGCTGTCGCCTTCACATTTGCCATTTTAACTGCTTATTCTTAATAGCTATTAATCATAAGCCGGACACGTATGTGCATATCCAAAGTGCCCGATAATATGCTATATTACCGCCCCTTATTATACGGTTATTGACTGTTGTCGTTTTGACAAGCTTCTTACATATTGAAAGAGGCCTGAGGACGCGTTCTTAACCATTAAAAAATTTATTAAATTTTGAGCCCTCCATGAATGACATGATTGTCTTAAACGATGTGACCAAAAGTTTTTTAAGCGACCGATCAATCAAAGACAAAGACGGCAAACCACATTGGTTTACCGCTGTTGAGCCGACATCTCTGACTATCAAACAAGGCGAAATCTTTGGTCTAATGGGTTATTCAGGGGCAGGTAAATCTACCTTATTGCGCCTAATTAACATGCTTGAGCGTCCAGATTCGGGTCAAGTCGTGATAGATGGTACTGACCTAACCACGCTGTCTGCCAGTGAGCTACGCATTGCCCGTCATAATATCGGTATGATTTTTCAGCAGTTTAATCTGATGTCTAATCAAACGGTTTTTGACAACGTGGCATTTAACTTAAAAATCTCTGGTTATCCAAGTCGCGACATTCATAAACGCGTCATGGATTGTCTTGCGATTGTTGATTTGACCGATCGTGCTGGTCACTATCCTGCGCAGCTATCAGGTGGACAAAAACAGCGTGTGGGTATTGCCCGCGCGATTGCCCCTAGTCCAAAAGTATTGTTGGCCGATGAGCCAACCAGTGCGCTTGACCCTGCAACGACCCGTAGTTTGCTAACTTGTCTGCGCGATATCAATGAGCAGCTTGGCGTGACTATCGTCATCGTGACCCATGAGATGAGTGTTATTCGTAGACTTTGCGATCGCGCAGCATTATTGCATCAAGGACAACTATTAGAAGTTGCGGATGTGCGAGACGGTCTGATTCAAGCAACCACCCCGATTGGCAAAGGCCTAGTCGTCGAGGACTAATGAGGCAGGAGAAATAGATATGTTAACTGGTACTGAATTATCCGCCTCTATAGACAAGCTGCTTGTGTTACGCAAAGAGATCGCAAGCGCGTTTATTGATACGTTTGTGATGCTCGGTATTTCCACCACAGTCGCAATCGTCATCGGTGGACTGTTTGGCGTATTCTTGTTTTTGTCTAGTGATCGACAGTTTTTGCAAAACAAGACGTTGTACGGTGTGCTTGGCGGTATTACCAACTTTATGCGTGCTTTCCCTTTCGTGATTTTGATGATTGCAATGAGTCCGTTTACTAAGGCCATCGTTGGTACGGGTATCGGACCAATTGCTGCATCACTAGTACTGGCTATCGCTGGTTCGTTTTATTTTGCGCGTTTGGTCGAGCAAAATTTACGTGAAGTGCCGCGCGGTATTATCGAAGCAACCGAGTCGATGGGTGCCAGGCCTTTTACCATTATTAAAGTATTACTTAACGAAGCGCGCTCAGGTTTAGTATTATCAGTCACTATTCTTTGTATCAGCTTGCTCTCTTATTCAGCGGCGGCTGGTATGATTGGTGGCGGCGGTTTGGGTGATTTGGCCATTCGTTATGGCTATTATCGCTATCAAACCGAGGTAATGATTTTTATCGTGATTGTACTATCCATCATGGTCGTCTCGATTCAAGCCTCTGGTAACTGGCTCGCCAATCGTTTAGACAAACGTTAAACCGCTTTAGAGAATACTTGACATTACGAGCGACTAGGTTTATTTTTGGCAACACTCAACCCTTATCTCAGCTCTTACAACAAAAGCAGCATTACTATTTATAATGTTGCTTTTTTAATGTTCAGACGATAAACGTTTTACTCAACCCCATTCATTATTAAGGACATATTATGAAATTAACAGATATCAGCCGTCAGTTAGCTACCGCATTTGCTGCTGTTGGTGTATCAGGTCTAGTCTTAGTTGGTTGCAGCAATTCATCAGCGCCAGAAGCGACTAAAGAGCCAGTAACCGAGGGTGCCACTGCAGAAACTGCCGCTAGCGATATCGATCCTGACCATACCAAAATCGTTATCGGTACGACTGAAGGCGATTTTGCTGATATGGTTCGTAACCAAGTGAAGAGCACGCTTGAAGCTCAAGGTTATGAAGTTGAGTTGATTGCTTTTACTGATTATGTCCGTCCTAACCTTGCATTGGCTGAAGGCGATTTGGATATCAACATCTTCCAACATAAGCCTTACCTTGATACCTTCAAAAAAGAAAACAACCTTGATTTGGTTGAAGTATTCCAAGTACCAACGGCTCCACTCGGTATCTACTCAGGTAAAAAATCTAGCCTAGATGAAGCATTCAAAGGCATGAGTGTGTCTGCACCGAACGATCCAAGTAACTTTGCTCGTGCGTTGGTCATGATGGACGATCTTGGCTGGATTAAGCTAAAAGACGATATCGATCCATTGACTGCATCAAAAGCTGACATCGCTGACAACAGCAAATACGATATCGACATCGTTGAGCTAGAAGCGGCTCAATTACCACGCGCACGTGATGAAGTTGACTTCGCAGTTATCAACGGTAACTATGCTACCGACTCTGGTATCAAATTGACCGAAGCCTTGTTCCAAGAGCCAAGCTTTGCTTATGTAAACTGGTCAGCGATCAAATCTGCTGATACTGGTAAAAAATGGGTTGAAGATGTGACCAACGCTTATAACTCAGAAGCTTTCAAAAAGTACGCTCATGAAACGTTCCCTGGCTACAAGTACCCGAAAATCTGGGGTACTGATCATAGCGCACATACGGACACTGCTGCTAAAACTGAAAGCGCTGACGCTCCAGAAGCTGCTGCTCAGTAAGACTTTAAATCAAAGTACCTAGTTTTTTAGGTGTTATGATTAATAGAAACGCCCATTACTTAGAGTGATGGGCGTTTTTTATGGCCTTGATTTTGAGGGCATCATTTCTTCAAACCTCTCATAAAAAGCCAAATGGTCACAAACAATCACGTTACAGCCTGTTTGCCCTTTGTAGGAAACCGTCACTCACGCTTCCACTTGTCTTTGGTTTTTCTTATAGTGGACAGGCTCAATAGTAATTTACTCGTTAGACCATACTATTGATGACATTTAAAACTAATGAAAATTATAAGACACACATAACAAGGATAATAATATGAGCGCTAAAAACTATAATATTCGTACCGCTGGACAAGCAAATATCCCAATCCTAGGCCTAGGTACTTGGCAGTCAACTGGACAAGATTGCGTAGACGTGGTCAAAAAAGCGTTAGAAATGGGGTATGAGCATATCGATACTGCTCAGGCTTATGGTAATGAAAAAGAAGTTGGCGAAGGCATCAGACAATCAGGTGTGGCTCGCGATAAGTTCTTTTTGACTACCAAGATTTTTCCAGATGATATGAAGTTTGAACCGGAAAAACTGGTCGCAGCAGCCAAGCGTTCTTTGGAAGATTTGGGTACAGATTATGTCGATCTGTTGCTGTTGCACTGGCCTGATGACCGCGTGCCGTTATCTGAGACCATTCCTGCGCTGTGTGAACTCCAAAAGCAAGGTTTGACGCGTCATATTGGTGTTTCAAACTTCAATATTGCTAATATCATTGAAGCCAAGAAATATGCTGATGTGCCTATCGTCGTCAACCAAGTAGAGTTTCATCCGTTCATTAAACAAAACACATTGCAGACCTTCTTAAATAATCATCATATTCTACTAGAAGCCTACTCGCCATTAGCGCGTGGTGATGTATTTGATAACGCAGTAATTAAAGAGATTGCAGATAAGCACAACGTAACGCCAGCACAAATCTCACTAGCATGGATCTTATCAGACAAGCATCGTGTGGCTATTCCGAAAACGTCTAACCCTGATCACTTGCAAGGCAATCTAGATGCCATTAAAGTTGAGTTAAGTGCAGATGAGTTAGAAAAAATCGGTAACCTAGCCAGCTCTGACGGTCGTAAAATTGAACATCCTGACTATAGTCCAGTATGGGATGACTAACAGGGTTAATAAGTACGATTAATTGATTAGCTAAACGCAGCAAAATAAAAAGCCACCGATAATCGGTGGCTTTTTTATATGGTATGAAAACTCACAATCATTACTGTTGTAACGTTTCAGTCTCATGAACCTTTTCAGCAGGATTATACTGTTCAGAAGAAGGTATCGCTCCGCTGCGATTATTTTCTTTCATAGATTTGGCAACTTCTGGTGGCATATAGTTTTCGTCATGTTTAGCCAATACTTCACCAGCGACGAAAGTATCGCCCTGCATTTTACCCGTAGCCACGACGCCTGAATTTTCAGCAAATAGGTCTGGCAAAATACCTTGGTAAGTCACTGGCACGGTTGACTGAAAATCAGTAATCGCAAACTCAACATCTAATGGATTGTCTGCTGCACGCTGCACACTACCGGCAACCACCATACCACCAGCACGAATACGTTTGTCTTGAGGCGCTTCACCTTGGGCAATCGCAGTTGCATCAAAGTAGTAGTCAGTTTGCTGCCCGATGGCATAGATAACCAACATAACTGCTACTGCCGCACCTGCCAGCGTAAACATAACCCACGTCAGTTTTTTCCGACGAACTGCATTCATACCACTACCCCATTAATGAGTCACTGTTTTATAAACCATTATCAATCTACAAAACAGAAAATTTTGAAGAAACTACCATTAGAAAAACGTTCTAAAAATGTCTTTCTAATCGTACTCTTCTAATTGCTATATGGTAGCATTTTTCAGACAAATCAATAAGCCTCATCACTGCCTATAAGGTCATATTTTTGTCAGTGTAAGGATACGGTTTCTTACGCTAAAACCATGATATTAAGATGATTTTTATTCAGCTTGTTTGGTTACAGGCATTGAGGTTTTGGTCGTCCGTTGTGCTTGTCGCGCTTGCTGGATGGTCAGCTGTTTGATAAGTGACTGTCGCTGTCTGCGGCTATAGATAATAAATGCCAACATCACGCCGATCGTTATCGCCCAGCACGACCACACAAAAACCCCATGCTTACCCATGGCAAAAAACTCAGATACGCTATAAAAGTAAGGCTGCATAGTGTTTTCCTAGCCGTTATTTGTATTGACCACGAATGTATTCTTTGACCCACGCTTTGCCTTGATCACGGTATAGAATCAGCGTGTTGGTACGATAAATCGCTAATGTTGCAACCAGTAAATAGCTGCCTATAATCATCAGTAACAAAGGCATCCACATATCTGCCGACATCTTCGGTGCGGCGGTCAAACTAAACGTCGCGCCTTGATGCAAGGTATTCCACCACTCTACTGAGTACTTGATAATAGGCAGGTTCACTGCGCCTACAATAGATAAAATAGCAGCCGCTTTACCGCGATTGGCCGTATGCTCAAAAGCGGCAAACAGTGCCATCACGCCCGCATATAGAAACGCTAATATCAGCATTGACGTAAGGCGTGCGTCCCACACCCAGTAAGTGCCCCATGTTGGCTTTGCCCAGATAGAGCCTGTAAGCAAACTGATAACGCATAGTAAAAACCCCATCGGGGCAAGTGCCTGCGCAACCAAACTGGCCGTCTTAATCTTCCATACCAAATAGATTACCCCTAGAACTGCAAGGGAAAAATAGATAGAAATGGCAAGACTGGCCGCTGGAACATGGATAAAGATAATGCGATAGCTATTGCCCTGAAGATAATCAGGCGGCGCAAAAGCAAGGCCCCATACGCTACCAATGAGCAAACAGAGACTGGCCAATATCGCTAACCACTTGACCCAAGGGCTAAAGATACGAAAAAACTGCTTGGTACCCACAGTGGTCAAGAAACCCTGCCAAATGCGCTGCCACAAGTTAGGGGATGAGACGTTATTCAGGTTGGGCATGGGAAGAAACCTATTACACAGCTTACTGGCGATAAAGGATGCGGTCTATAAAGGCACCACTATCAACTCACCTGCTGGCGTTAAACACTGGATAGAATCTACAAAGAGCTGTTTACGTATTCAATTGACTATTATAGCAAAATTGCCAGTTTTCACCACGATGTTAATACATGTGATGCAGATAACTAAATTTCGATGGCTAGGTTTAGATAACTAGATTTAGATAACTAGATTTAGATAACTAGATTTAGATAACTGGGCTTAAATAATCAAATTTCGACAACTGGACTTTAGGACTGCAAAAAGCAAATCGTTTAATTAAGCCATGACATTTTTAAAGTTGTAGCAATCACCCATGGCATAACTAAGACAGAAATAATACTTCCTGCTAGTAATAAGGCTAGAATAGGCAAACCGTTCAGCCCAGAGGCAAATAAGTCGACCGCGCCTGTCGCAAAAATCAATACGGGTAACTGCATAGGCAACGCAATCAAAGGCACCAGCACTGCACCATTCTTTAGTGATAGTGTCAGGCTACTAGCGACCGCTGATAGCATCAACAGCATCGGACTGCCTGTCACGATAGATGCCATCAACACCCATGCCTCAAACCAGCTCAGCTGAAACAAAGGCACAGCAAGCAAGCTTAGCACCGCCACAATACCACTACTAAATATCCAGTGAATGACCAGACGTATCAGCACCCATAACGGTAGTGACGCTTTGGCGACGACCAATTGTGCAAGCGTACCATTATCAAGCGCAGGCTTAAATAAACCATCAACACCCATGACCAGTGACAACAATGCAGCAATCCACACCGCTGATACACCCAGACGATGCAATAGCGCAGGCTCACTACCGACTGCCAGCGGAAACAAAGTAATAATCACTAAGAACAGTACTAACGGATACAACCATTGTACCGCTCCTTGCTGCTTGACTTGCCATTCACGGCGCCACAGCTGCAGGAAGCCAATACTGCGAGGCACTGCGACAATAGCATTTGGGCTTTTATTCATGGCTGCTACTGATCCTACTTGTATTGGACTGTCTGTCATTATTTGTCCTTGCACGTATACTGATGGTACTGATAGCAATCAAACTTATACCATGTAATTTGACAAATCGAGCACTTGATTGGCGACACCGACTGCCTGATGGCTGGTCATTAGTATCGACCCGCCAGCCTGTGCAAAGTCGCATAACCGCTCTTCCATACGTGCCACCATATCAACATCCAGCGCCGTGAAAGGCTCATCAAGTAACCAGAGCGGTGTCACGTCAGGAGTTAACAAGTACAATCGTGCCAGCGTGATGCGCCGCGTTTGCCCAGCGGACAGATGACTGGAGCTGATCGTTTCAAACCCTTGTAGCCCAACCCATGTGAGTGCATCATCAATATCGGTAATACTTGGCGTGATGCCATATAAGTTCAGTAGAAACGTCAGGTTTTGTGCCACTGTCAGATTTGGATGGATGCCCAACTGGTGCGAGACATATAAAGGCTGGATGGGCAGGCACGACTGTCCTTGATAAGTAACCTCACCTGCCAGAACAGGTAACAATCCAGCTAACTGCATGAGTAACGTGGTCTTTCCCGTCCCATTTGCCCCAATCAAATGGCAAATACTACCAGCAGATAGCTGCAACGCAACGCCTTCGCACAGCGGTATCTCACCGCGCTGAACCGTCAGCTCATCAAGTGCAAGTAAAGGCGTATCCAAAACCGTCATCAAAACCTCTGGTTATTTATCAAGCAGCAATCAATATTCATCACAAACAAAGGCAATGTTCGTGGCATAATACCCTATGCTCGCTACAAACACACAGTATAACAAATTGTCGATTACTCTGACTTCAAAAAGTACGACCTTAAAAAAAAACGACTTTAAAATATGACTTCAAAACCTATGCCGACTTCACCAGATAGCCAAACACAAATGCCTGATACAGAGACTGACAACGCAGACACTAACTTGTCAAAAGAGCCATCAGCCAGCCGTTTGACAGTAGATAGCTTGATTGATGCTCAAGTTAACTTTATACAGCAGTGGTTGCACGAGCAAGCTGAGCCACTAGCGATGGAAGCTTGGCAATGGTTTGGTGCGCAGCCTTTGAGCAAATATATTACCTGTGACCATTTACAGCAGCTGATGAAAGACTGGCTGTTAAATCAGCAGATGACTGAGGTGATGCGTACCGATATCCGTGATATTTTGCACACTGTTATTTATCATCCAGTCAATGACAACGTGCCTTTGTCTGAGCTGGTCGATGATACCCAAGTTGAAACCCTTGCCAACTATATCGGTAGCCATGAGCAGCAGCGTAACATACTGATTCATACACTGGTCGGTAACGAAACCTTTGCAGATTTATTGACCCAAACACTCTATCACGCTATCAACGACTTTATGGAAAGCACCCTCGATAAAGCAGGTGGTGTTGGTAAATTGATGAAGCTTGGGCGCAGCTCTTTTGAAAAGGCGACCAACAGAAACCTCGATGAAAAACTGCAAACGTACCTGCATCGCAATATCAAAGATTTGACGCGCAAAGCCGAAGCCAATGCACAAGAACACTTATCAAACGAAGAAGTGGCGCGTCTGATGGTCATGGGTTGGGATCGTATCAAAGACCAACCCATTAGTGAGCTACAAACCTATTTAAGCGACGAGCCCGGTAACAGTAGCATTGACCATATCGAAGCCAGTATCCAACAAAGCTACAACCGCCTGCGACTGTCACCGTATCTGCACAGCTTAGTCTCGGCAAGCATCGACACTTGGTATGCCAATCATCAGTCTGACACGATGGCGACCATTGCGGCGAGTTTGCACATTGATGAAGCGGCCATGAAGCAATGTAGCACTACACTACTGCCTATCGTGTACGATGCTCTTGAGACGCCTTGGTTAACGGCCCATATTCGTGAGATGCTAGCAGCGTTTTATGCACAGCCTGCTATTAAAGAAGGTTTGGCGCACGGTCACGATTAACTTATAACCCTTACTTGTCAACATACTATTATGAGTCAACGCAATAAACTCAGCTTGTGGCAAAAAATAAAACGGTTACTGACTGCTTCCGCACCGCAGTCAGTCGTCGATGCTGCAAGCGAGCAAAGGCCTGCATCACTTGCTGACAGCGAGGTTAATAATACAAAAAATATATCAGCTGATATTCCTGATATCTCTCATGAGTTAGAGACGAATCAGGGCAGCGAACAGGATAGCAATCAAGCGCAAGCAAATACATCTCAACTTAAAACCGATAACTTAAAAACCGAGAGCGCAAATGCAGAATCTCAAAACCAAAGTGACACGCCTATCGTCGACTGCTTAAAACAATACTTCAATGACAAGCAGTGGCACTACACGCACTATCGACCCAAAACCAACGACAGCCAAAAATCACATCATTTATCCTTAAGAATGCGTCATAAGCAAATAAACTGTGGCTATCTGTTTCGGGTGCAAGAAAAAAATAAGCTGCTGGCAGTTTATGGCATTCTGCCATTTCTGATACCAGAAAGTCATCAAAGTGCCGCGATGCTACTTATTACCCAAATCAACTATGACATGCTAATCGGCAATCTAGAGATGGATGTCAACGATGGCGAAATACGCTACAAAAACGCTATCGATGTCGAAGCAGTTGGGATCGACAATGAGATCATTGAGCATTTATTGCAAAGTGTGGTTGCGATGACCACGGTCGCCAATGAGCTGTTTGGCAACTTGGTTAATAACCAAGACCCTGCTGAAGACATGCATACGTTACTGTTAGAGCTACGTCAACAGTCAGACGCGCGGACATTCTTTTTGCCGACTCAGTTTGTTCAATAGTTCAGTCCGTTCGATAACTCAGTTTGTTCAACAGCTCAGTTCATTCGATAAACTGGTTTTTCAGTCAAGTTATAGTCGACGATAGCTGATACTTATCCCTTTATTTTTCTATCCAAAAAACCATCAATACTAAGCTAGAAATCTTATGCTAAAAATTGCCTACTCTGACGTCTTTCGCTACTCCGTGCCAGAAAAGCACCGCTTCCCCATGCAAAAGTACATTATGATTCCTGAGCGTTTGCTGGCAGAAGGAACGATCAGCCAAGATAACTTCTTTGCCCCTGCTCGCTTGAGCGAAGATGAGATTTTGACCACGCATACTGCAGAATACTGGTATCAGCTTAAAACTCAAACACTGCCGCGCAAGGCTGCTCGTGCCATCGGATTTAAGATGACGCCGCAGTTGGTAGAACGCGGTCGTTATATTGCTCATGCAACGTATGAGTGCGCGCTATATGCTCAGCAATATGGCGTGGCTATGAATGTTGCAGGCGGCACCCATCACTCTTTTGCTGGTCATGGAGAAGGCTTTTGCGTATTTAATGATGTCTGTATCGCTAGCAACTTATTGCTAAATCGCGAACAGGCAAAGAAGATTTTAGTTATCGATTTGGACGTTCATCAAGGCAATGGCAACGCCAGTATCATGGCAGATGAGCCACGCGTTTTTGTCTTTAGCATGCACGGTGCAAAGAACTATCCGTTTCGTAAGCAAGTATCAGACTTAGATATTGAGCTAGATAATGATACTGGCGATGCTGAGTATTTACAAATATTAGAAGATACGCTCCCACGCCTAATCACTGAGGTTGCGCCAGATATGATTTTTTATCAGTCTGCTGTCGACGTGCTCGCTACCGATAAGCTCGGTAAACTTGGTTTGACACAAGCAGGTTGCAAGGCGCGTGATGAATATGTTCTGCAGCAAGCAAAAGCCGCCAATATCCCTGTCGCTATCGTGATGGGTGGCGGCTATTCAGAAGATATCGAAGATGTGGTCGAAGCGCACTGCAATACCTTTCGTTTGGCACAGCAGATATTTTTTGAGGAATTGGTCTAATAACATATCGCGTAAAAGGCTTATATGCTCTAGTTATAACAATGCCGTAATGCCTTGCCAACCAACGCGTATTCCAAGCACGATTAAAATCAATAAAATAAGCTGACGAAAACGCGCTTGCGGTAAATAGCGACGCAAACGGATTCCAACCAAAAGAGTCACTATAGATAACACACTCAAAAAAGTAATCAGCTGCCACTCACCACTGCTCAATGCCATGATAGGCTCACGCAACACGATAATCTGGGCAATCTTTCCTAAGAAATAGCACATGTTACCGACTTTGGCGATGGTATTTTTATCGTCACTGGCAGACAACAAATACATCATCAGGATGGTCGACATTGCATTGGTCGAGCCGCCAATCACGCCTGCACCAAAACCAACGGCAATTAACATAGGCTTGGTGTTTGGTAGACGGATTTGCTTACCAAGTAAACTACTCACAACGTAGAAAGCAATGACCGCGGCCAACAATAAGAGAATATAAGCGCTATCAACCCATAGCAATAGTTTCGCACCTAAAATGCTACCCAATAGGCTAGTAAGCGCAAGCAACCAATAGCGTCTGCCGTAGTAGATAAAGTTTTGCCAAATGGTGCGTTCACCGCCTACTAGCCATGTCATCACATTAACGACTAGCGAGGGGAAAATCACTAACACAATGGCGTGTTGCAATGGGTACATACTAGCAAGCGCAGTGGTCGTTACTAGCGTTGCGCCAAGTCCGCTAATACCATGTAGCAGTGAAGCAAGCGCAAAAATGATCGTCAGCACTAGCATCTGAGTGCTATCGTTACCAGCTATATTCATCATATCGGTCACACCATTTTAGGCTCAGCGTCTGTATCTACACACTATCTACATGCTAGCTATCAGATTTAGCGCCTGTAGCTCTAACTATCTTTACGTTGACCGATTGCTTGACCAATAATGCTAGCCAGTTGCTCAGCAATTTTATCTTTACTGGTCTTCTCAAGTGTTACCGCGTCACGCTCATAGCGCTCAGAGAAAAACACCTGCATCGCATTGTCATCACTAGCAAAACCGATATCTACACGTGAGACATCATTGCAAGCAATCATATCCAAATCTTTTGCGACCAACTTACCACGGGCATAACGCTCGACATCTTGCGTCTCTGCGGCAAAACCAACGACAAATAGCTCCGGATGCGCAAGAGAAATCGTCGCTAGAATGTCAGGGTTTTTAACCAGACTGAGCGTCATGGCATCTTGTGTCTTTTTGATTTTTTGCGGTGCGGCTTCTTCCGTACGATAGTCCGCGACCGCTGCGGTCGCAATAAAGATATCTGCTTTCACAAATTGGTTGTTATCATAAGACTGTAGCAAGTCATGACTGTCATTATGGCCGCTTACATCGTCATCACCGCAACCACAGTCGCCATGATGGTGTTCGTGAGAATGGTTATGAGAGTGCTCATGTTCATGTGGGTGCTCATGAGAATGGTCGTGCTCATCTTCAAAGACCAATTGAAGCTCGCTATGCGTGCCATCTACACATTGCTGCGCCGCTATCAGCATATCTTCAGCAGACAGCACATCGATCCGTGTGACATTAAGCGGCGTGGGCAATGCCACTTTACCACCAGCGATTAAGACAACGTCTGCACCAGCAGCCACACAGGCGCGCGCCAATGCAAAGCCCATTTTTCCTGAAGAGTGATTAGATAAATAACGTACAGGATCAATCGCTTCTACGGTGGGACCTGCGGTAATGACCACTCTTTTGCCTGCCAGCAATTGCGGCGTTGTGTTCATCGCTATGAACAGTAAAACCTCACCCAATAACTGCTCAGGCTCAGGCAATCGCCCTGCTCCGACATCACCGCACGCTTGCTCACCGCTAGCTGGCTGGATAATCTGATAATTCATATCGCGCAAGGTTTGCACATTTAGATTGACCGCTGGATGCGCCCACATCTGCTGATTCATGGCAGGAGCAATAATGACAGGCGCTGTAGTGGCAAGGCACACTGTAGTCAATAGATCATCAGCCATACCCATGGCCAGACGCGCAAGCGTATTGGCTGAAGCAGGTGCAATGACGATTAAGTCGGCCCACTTGGCCAGCTCAATATGCCCCATGCCTGCCTCTGCCTGCTCATCGAGCAACGACACGTGCACCTCGTTACCCGTCAACGCTTGTAGCGTCAGCGGTGTGATAAATGCTTGTGCACCCGTCGTCATGATAACGCGCACATCAAAGCCTGCCTTGACTAACAAGCGGGCAAATATAGCAGATTTATAAGCGGCGATACCGCCAGTAATAGCAAGCACAATATTGGACATAAGCGTGGCATCAACAAAAAAGTGAAAAGATAAAATTGCGCTTATAGTAACAATTATGAGATAAATTGGGTAAGATTTTCCGTATCTATCTCAGATAATGAGTATTAACCCATTTTCAAGGAGTGACAATGGCGATCAAAGACTGGCACGAGGATGACAGACCGCGCGAAAAACTTTTAAAGTTTGGTGCAGCTCATTTGTCTGATGCCGAGATACTGGCCATATTTTTGCGCACCGGTACTCAGTCTCAATCAGCGATTGAGTTAGCGCGGCATTTGATTGATCAGTTTGGTAGCTTAGCCGAGCTATTAGCCGCCCCTCAAAAGACGGTTCTTGCCTGCCATGGTATGGGACCTGCAAAGTACGCCCAAATATTAGCCTCACTTGAGATGGGTACGCGCTATCTGGACAGTCAACTCAAAACTGGGCAAGCACTTGGCCGCTCACAAGCGGTCAAAGACTATATCAGTACCCAGTTGCGCGGCGAGCATCGGGAAGTGTTTGCCGTACTTTGTCTCGATAATGCGTTGAACCTTTTAAACTTTGAGATATTATTCACGGGTGGCATCTCATCATGTTCTGTCTGCATCAAGCACGTACTGCGGCATGCACTAAGCCACGCTGCTAGCCAACTTATCATCGCCCACAACCATCCTCATACCGATGCCAAGCCATCGACCGCTGATAACTTACTGACCTATGAGCTAAAAAAAGCCTGTGACCTGTTAGATATCTCGCTTGTCGATCACATTATCGTCGGACGTAACGACACTTTGTCTTATGCCGAAAGCTGCCTTTCCCCTTTTGGTTAGCTCTTTGGCTAGTTTTCGATAATAGCTAGCTACGTGTTCCAACTAGACATATGATTAACCTGCAAACAATTATGTTTGATACATATCATCGACAGAGCGTAGCATTTTGGCTCTTGATAGTTATCGACAACTGTTTCATATTAGTAGCCATTCTTGTCATTTATTTGTCAATTACTTACTAGACCGTTAATACTAGTACTTAAGAGACGTAGAACCGAGCATTTATGGATTAACAAATCATTCGATTTACTTGTAAGACAGTGAATGGCAAGACGAAAAATAATTATAGTTAGCTCTTTCACTCACATACTTTTCGCATTTCTTATTCAGCGTTTCAAAGGAGATAGTCATGGCAATTGGCTTGTTTATTTTGGCAGTCATCATTCAGTTAGCCGTGGTCTTGGCCATCTTTTTGTTGTCCTTATCACGGGTCACCGGTAGCATCATCGCCCTGATTACGGTTATCGTCACTGCAATTATCAGCCCATGGTCGCTCATTTTGGGTATACCAATGGCACTACTGTGCTTGGTCTTACTCGTTGCACCGCTTCGCCAATCGTTAATCACTAAGCCTGTTTATAAGGCGCTAGGTGGTGCGATGCCAAGTATGAGTGATACGGAGCGTGAAGCGCTTGATGCGGGTACTAGTTGGTGGGAAAAAGAGCTGTTTATGGGTGTGCCGAACTGGGATACCTTTGCCAATTATCCTTATCCGCAGCTCTCAGAAGAAGAGCAGAGTTTCATTGATAATGAAGTAGAGACCTTATGTGCCATGCTTGATGAATGGCAAATCCAGCATAAAGATAAAGATTTATCACCTGAGGCATGGCAATTTATTAAAAGTAATGGTTTCTTAGGTTTAATCATTCCAAAAGAATTTGGCGGCTTAGAATTTAGCTCTTATGCGCAAAGCCGTGTAATGAGCAAGATTGCTTCGCGCTCGCCGACTGCCGCTGTGACCTGTATGGTTCCCAATTCGCTCGGCCCTGGTGAGCTATTGATGCATTATGGTACAGACGAGCAAAAGCAGCGCTGGTTACCAGGTCTTGCAAAAGGTGATGAAGTGCCTTGCTTTGGTTTAACTGGGCCCGAAGCAGGCTCTGATGCAGGTGCGATTCCTGATACAGGTGTAGTCTGTTACGGTATGCACGAAGGCGAGCAAGTGCTTGGCTTACGCATGAACTTCTCTAAGCGCTGGATTACCCTAGCACCTGTCGCTACTGTGGTTGGTCTAGCATTCAAAATGCACGATCCTGAAGGTCTGCTTGGCAATCTTGAAAAAACCGATTACGGCATTACTTGTGCCCTCGTTCCAGCCAACCACGAAGGTGTGGTAACAGGACCACGTCATAATCCAATCGGCTCCCCATTTATGAATGGTACGGTCGATGGTAAAGATGTCTTTATCCCATTAGATTACATCATCGGCGGTGTTGAGAATGCTGGTCGTGGCTGGCGTATGCTGATGGAATGCTTGGGCGTTGGTCGAGGTATTTCTCTACCAGCTCTATCGACATCAGCCAGTGAAATGACTTACCTATCTGTCGGTGCGTTCGCAAAAGTTCGCGAACAGTTCAAGATATCAGTAGGTAAATTTGAAGGTGTACAGGACGCTACTAGCCGTATGGCGAGTAACACTTATATGTTAGAAGCGTTCCGTCATTTGGTCACTTGCGGATTAAACCAAGGTGGCACGCCATCAGTCATGACTGCCATGGCAAAATACTATGCGACTGAAACCATGCGTAGCGTCGTCAACGACGGTATGGATGTGGTCGGTGGTCGTGCTGTACAAATGGGTCCGCGTAACTTTTTGGCGACACCTTATCAAGCGATTCCTGTCTCTATCACTGTCGAAGGTGCCAACATTTTGACCCGCTCACTTATGATCTTTGGTCAAGGTGCGATGCGTTGTCATCCTTATTTATTCGACGAGCTTCAGTTACTACAAAGCGAAGATAAAGCTGCTGCTACTGAAAAATTCGATACCCTTTTCTTCAAGCATTTGGGTTATACGTTTAACCGTGGCGCCAAAGCTTTTGTCGCAGGTTATATTGGTGGTAGCGATAAGGCCCCGAGTTTCGCAGACGCCTTTACCCGTCCTTATTACAAACACATTAACCGTTTAAGTGCGAGCTTTGCCCTAACTGCTGACATGGCATTAGGACTATTAGCAGGAGATTTAAAGCGTAAAGAGATGCTCTCTGGTCGCTTAGCAGATATTCATAGTCATCTATTTATTGCGACTGCTATTTTGCAATTCTATGAGCATGGTAGTAAATCAGAGTCTGAGCGCTTACATGCTGAAGTTGCGCTACAAAACAGCTTGTACACGATTCAAGAAGCCTTTGTTTCATTCTTCGCCAACTTCCCAAATCGTATGGCAGCCAATGTGGTTAGCTTTGTGACTTTCCCAAGTGGACGTATCTTTACCCTAGCAAGCGATGAGCTAAAACGCCAGTTGGGCGAGACTTTCATGGATGATTTTGCAGCCAACCCGTTCCGCGATTATCTAAAAACCATGGTTTATTACAACACAGATGCAGACGATGTAACTGGTCGTATGGAACATGCTTATCAGACGTTGGTCGAAATCGAACCGTTGTGGCAGAAGTTCAAAAAGGCAGAGCATCAAGACAGCTTTGAAGGTCTAACCTTTGAAGACCATGTGGTACACGCCAGTCAAAATGGCGGCATTACCGAAGAAGAAGCAGAAGTGCTGATTCAATATAACGCTATGCGTTTTGATTCATTATTGACCGATACGTTTGACGAGCATCTATCGGAAGCGCTAGAACGTGACAATCCTCATGCCCTCGAAAATGCGGTTCATCAACTGACTGATTACGCACAGCTAAAAAGACAAGCTCAGAGTAAAAACGGTATCGCTGTGGATACCGATGCATCTGTCGTCGATGAGCTAGCCACCACTAACGAACCAACTATTAATGATCTAGACAGTCCTGCAAACACAGACAATCATACTAGTGATGCCAATCCTAATCATGGTTATGAAAGTGATGGCGATGTAGAGTTGGTGAGTGAGCAAGATACTGTCAAAGAAGTAAATTCGCAGACAGATTTTGAAGAGTCAAAGCCTGAGAGAGAGGCACTCGATCATCGCCATCGTGATGCTGAATCACATCTTAACGAGCGTATGGGCAATAATCATAATCGTCATATTGCACCACCTGACGAGATCAATACTGAAGTAAGTGATAATGATATCAAACCTTTAGAACGCCAATCACCTTTATCACGCGAAGAAGACGATAAAGTTTAAAGGTCTATGCTGTTTTTGATATTAGTATTAGAAACTGAGTATTATTAGATTTTATAGTAAAACTTTCACTTTTCATTAGCCAGACTATCTATAAACGATAGTCTGGCTTTTTTTGGTCTATTGGAAATTCTGAGCTTAATTAATCATATGAGTCTTATTCTTTTCTTCGCATTTCGATAACTTGAAATCAACGGTTTGATATCAATAGTTTGACATATTCGCTTACCATAAAAACTCTTTCATGAATATTTTGTTTCATATGGGAAACAAACCGTTTAGAATAAATATTGACTATATTATGGGCACATAGTTGTAACGAGAAATGTACATTTAGAATAAAATCAGAAAAAAATCTTGCAGTGCCCTTAGCTATTCTTTTATATTGTCCACGAAAATGTGACATCGAGCGACAATCACGGGAACTTAATAGTCATAACAAGCTTTGTAGTAAGGCTGATAAGTACAATCATGTTGGCTAATGAACACTTACTATAAAGCTGTTATGCACACAAAGGATATGAATTATGTGGAAGAATTTGGGACTGACGGGCAAGATTATTGTTGCCATGGTGCTCGGTATTGGACTGGGCCTATTTCTAAACTACTCAGGATTGAACGGCGAAGGTGGCTTTGTTAACACTTACATCACCAATGGCTTCCTTGCCATTGTTGGTAAACTATTTGTCAACTCGCTAAAAATGTTGGTCGTACCTTTGGTGCTTATCTCACTGATTTGCGGTGTATGCGGTATTGGTGATATTCGCCTACTTGGACGTATTGGTACCAAAACGTTCATTATTTATATGATAACCACTGCACTCGCTATTGCGACTGCGATTGGTCTTGGCTCGCTATTCGGTATCGGTAAAGGCATGAATATCGGAACGGAAGCCGAGTTTGAAGCTGCGTCAGCGCCGCCTCTACTTGATGTATTCTCTAACATTATCCCATCGAACCCCATCAGCGCGATGGCAAATGGTGATATGTTATCGATCATCTTCTTTGCTATTTTGATCGGTGTCAGTATCTTGATGGTAGGTAAACCTGCCAAAGGCTTAGTGCAGAGCCTAGAGCTGATCAACGAAGTTATCTTAAAGATGGTCACGATCATCATGAACCTTGCACCATATGGTGTATTTGCGCTATTGACCAAAGCAATGGCAGAGCTAGGTTTAGACTTGATTTGGTCACTACTGGGTTATGTCGCGGTATTGGTCGGTTCATTGGCCTTCCACTTCTTTGTCACTATGATGATTGTACTTAAAGTCTCTTCAGGCCTGTCTATCAAGACGTTCTTGGCAAAAATGCGTGAAGTACAGATCTTTGCTTTTAGTACCTCAAGCTCGAACGCGACGATTCCTATTACCTTGCGTACGGTTACCAAGCGTATGGGTGTAAACAACTCAGTTGCGTCGTTCACTGTTCCTTTTGGTGCTACCATCAATATGGATGGTACGGCTATCATGCAGGGTACTGCGACCATCTTTATTGCCAACATTTACGGCATTGATTTGGGCGTGACCGAATACTTAACCGTCATCTTGATGTCAGTACTGGCATCTGTTGGTACGGCTGGTGTACCTGGTGTTGGTCTAATCATGCTGTCTATGGTATTCGCTCAAGTGGGTCTACCAATCGAAGGCATCGGTCTAATCTTGGGTGTGGATCGTATTCTTGATATGCTACGTACTGCTGTAAACGTCGGTGGTGATGCTGCTGTTACTACTATCGTGGCAAAATCAGAAGGCAAAATGGATCTGGCTATTTACAATGATCCTAACGCTGGTGCAAAAGACGTATTTGATGGTCATATCGATGAAGACAATGAGCGTGAGTTCTCTGAAGTCTTTAGTGATGGCATCATGGGTAGTGAATACGATGATGTTGATCGTCGCCGCTAACCCACTCCTGCTAGATAGAAGTGCATAAAATAAAAAACCTCAGTCAAGTTGGCTGAGGTTTTTTTATGATTAATAATCAGTAAATGATAATGGTTAATACGGTTCTATCAACAACTAATTAGCCAAACACATACTTGGTCAACATCGCCAGACAGACCAGTACAATCACTGGACGAATCAATTTGCTACCGCCTTTAACCACCATATGCGAGCCAAAATAGGCACCGATGGTTTGTCCAACCATCATCGCTAGCCCCACTTTCCACAGTACGTTGCCACCCAAAATAAAGAAGATTAACGAACCGATGTTGGTCGATAAATTCAATACTTTTGCCGCGCCTGTTGCTTCGATAATTTGACGACCACGTAATGCTACATTGCCAAGCGCAAAAAACATACCAGTACCTGGACCAATATAACCATCATAAAAGCCAATCAACGGTGCCACAACTTTTTGCCATTTGCCCTCTGAGATACGCGGTGCAGCTTCTACTTCACCCAATCTAGGAGCAAATAACGTATAAATACCGATAGCCGCGATTAAAAATGGAATGACCTTTTCAAGCAAGTCAGGTGGTGACATCTGTACAGCGATGGTGCCGATAACGGAGCCAATAAAAGCGGCAATGATAGCTACTTTAATACGTTGCGGTTTGACGACCCCTTTTCTAATCATAGTAATAGACGCCGCTAGTGCGCCTGATGCCGCTTGCAGTTTGTTGGTACCAAGCGTTAATACTGGTGGGATGTTGGCTAGTAACATGGCAGGGATGGTCAACAACCCGCCACCGCCAGCAATAGCATCAATAAATCCTGCCAATGCGGCCACCGCAGTAAGCATTAAAATAATCTCTAACGAGAAAGTTAAGTCCATGACACTGACCTGCAAAATATGATAAGAAAAGAAAAGGAGTTCTGAGATAAGGCTAAAATGTCGTTATCGATAAGCTGACAGCTTACCAGTGCTAGCAAAAGAAATAATGACACATCGCACAGCGCTGCTCATTATAAAGATAAAACCGTAAAAAAAGCCAAAAACGTAACAAAGTCTGCTAAATTTGTCTAATAACGTTCCGAACATGCTCAGCCGAATAGCGACTTATTAAAAAGATGTAACGACTTACAACTATTGTGCTAGTCAAATCCTCTTTATAATATTGCTATTGTAAATATAAAAAAGTAGACCGTTGGCACTGGCTCAACGTATTTTGTTGTCTATATTGATAAGAGTATGAGAAACTGTTTCTGTCTATTTGCTACCTCAAAATTATAGGTAGCGCAGACATTGATGGATATTTGAGGTTATTTAGTAAATTGTATTTAGCGAATGAGGATGATATGGCAATACGAAGGATTAAGGCATTTTTTGAATTTGAGGCAGCAGGCGGTATCGTCTTAGCATTGGCTGCCATTGCTGCAATGATCATTGCCAACTCCCCTCTTAATGTTTGGTATGAAGGTTTTATTCATGCACCAGTCGCCATTCAGATTGGTGAGTTTGCGATTGCCAAAGACGCTCATCACTGGATCAATGATGGTCTGATGGCGGTTTTCTTTTTCTTAGTTGGATTAGAGCTTAAGCGTGAAGTACTCATCGGTGAGCTGTCCAACGTCAAGCAGATAATACTGCCAGCAGGGGCTGCACTTGGCGGTATGATTATGCCAGCGATTGTCTATCTGCTCTTTAACTACAATGAGCCTGAGTTTTGGAAAGGTTGGGCCATTCCTGCGGCTACAGATATTGCGTTTGCACTCGGTATTTTGAGTCTTTTAGGTAACCGTGTACCTAACTCTTTAAAGGTATTTTTGGTCTCTATTGCTATCTTTGATGACATTGGTGCGATTCTGATTATCGCTTTGTTTTACACCAGTGAGTTGTCGTTAGAGTCATTGGCAGTAGCTGGTTTATGTTTGCCGTTCTTATATGTTCTTAATCGCCGTAACGTCACCAATATCACACCATATCTACTCATTGGTCTGATCATGTGGATTGCCGTACTCAAGTCTGGTATCCATGCAACATTGGCAGGTGTGGTACTAGCACTGTTTATCCCGATGTTCGACCGTACTGATCCTGAGCACTCTCCGCTTGAAGAGCTAGAGCACGATCTACACAATACCGTCGCCTTTGGTATTTTGCCAATCTTTGCTTTTGCCAACTCGGGTATCTCGCTCGAAGGCGCAGGTTTTGCTGAGTTATTCCACTCAGTGCCGCTAGGTATTGCCGCTGGTTTGTTTATTGGTAAGCAGTTAGGCGTCATGTTTATGTGCTGGTTAATCTTTAAACTTGGTATCTCAACTATGCCAAAAGGTATGGACTATAAGCAAATCTACGGTGCAGCTCTATTGTGCGGTGTTGGTTTTACCATGAGTTTGTTCATTGGTGGCTTAGCGTTCGCTGGCGACACCACTATGTTTGATGAGCGCTTGGGTATTATCATGGGTTCAATCGTCTCTGGTATTGCTGGTTACATCATGCTAAAAATGAGCTTGAAAGACAATGCTAGCGGTACATCGGTCGATTTGACTCGTCCACATTAATGAAACGTAGAGTAGCTTATAATGGTACTGCTTAATGTTGATGCCACTTATAAGCTGCTCTATTTTATTTGTATGTACGTTATCGAGATATTTATAAGTGACCTAGCAATCAATCACAAGGCTGCATAACGTGATTGATTGCTAATATCATTTATTTGTGTTCACAGTTATTATCGTTATGATAGTTATCACAGCTATCGGAGCTAACCATGTACCGACTTATACACCGCGTTGTACGTCAACTGGCATTAGGGTTGTCTGTGTTCGGTAGTATCTATCTGCTAGCAAGCTGTGCAACACTCTCCAAGCAAGAATGTCTCATCGGTGATTGGCAAGCTATCGGCTATAACGATGGCGTGGCAGGTTATCATTCAGACCGCTTAGCATCTCATACAAAAGCCTGTGCCAAAGCCAGTGTCGCCCCCGACTACCAAGCATGGGAGCGCGGTCGTAAACTTGGTCTACAACAATATTGCACTATCAATAATGCCTATAACATCGGTAGACGTGGTCGTCAATTAAACAATGTTTGTCCAATTGCTATGGCCAACACATTGCAAGCGGCTAATCAAAAAGGGCTAGATTATTACGCCTTAAACAGTCAATTAGACAAAGACAATCACCTCTTAGATACTTACCAATCAGAATTTGATAAGCTAGAAAATGGTGACATGCTAGATTTTGCTAATGAAAAAGAAGCCCGTGCACGGCTGCTATCTCTATCTGATGAGATTCGTGATACCAAACGCCGTATCCGAACAACACAGCAGCAATTAGATTCATTGAACCAATCCAGTAATTTTTACGAATAACTGCGATGCGAAGCTAACGCAATGCAAGTTTGACTTTCTAAGGCACGCCCCAACTCTGAAAATGGTACTTGATAACTATGGATAAGAAAATCATCAATACGGCAAGTACTCCAACTGACAAACCTGACTTTCCATCATCGAACGCTTATCAGCGTCATGGACGTACCACTGCTATCGATGACCATAGCGATTTGCAGGTTCTAAAACGCATTAAACGTTATTTATTGCCAAAAGATTTTACGATCTCGCCTGCTCTACTTGATGAGATAGTGGCAGGTTATGATATTGGCGATCCACTCGCAGACGCGCTAGCCGCTCAGAACATAAAGTTTGCAAAGCCTTTACAGCATACTATTCTTGACGATAGTCCAAACCATAAACTTACGAACAACGACCTTGTAAACAATCCATCATTTAGCGCGCTCACTGAGCAATTTAGCAGCCATCCTGATTGGTTCGACCCAAAGCTTGCTCAGATAGGTGCAGTTGCCTATCGGCGCTATCCACTGATGCTCATTTGGCTATTGCGTAATGTTGCTCTGATGGCCGGCTATAGCATCCCTGCCCTCTCGTTACCGCTCATTCAGACAGGCGCACTGATGCACGATGCGCTACCGCGATTGATGCGTACTTACGCTTATATCTTGGCCGTGTCTGAACACCCCTCATCTAATATGAGCACACGCAATCAAAACAAACCTATCGAGCAAGTATTGGCTATTGGCTCTGAAGGCTGGCGACAATCGATCCAAGTACGTCAAATACATACTTTGGTACGGCAAAACTTACTCAAAGGTAAAGGCAGTGCTGCTACAGGCGTGATACCAAATGCCGAGCAACATCATAACCCTGACGGCAGTTGGAATACCAACTATTGGGGCATTCCTATCAATCAAACCGATATGATTGCCACCCATTTGCAGTTCTCGTTACTGATTATGCGCGGTCTACGATTGCTGGGCGCACGTATTAGCACAGAAGAAGCCGAGGGTATCTTACATCTATGGAATCTTGCCAGTTATTGGATGGGTGTTGATTTAGATCGCTTACCAAAAGATGAGGCCGCGTGTTGGGAATGGCTCTATACCTATCTATCGATACAGCAGCTAGACTTTAAGATGGGTCAGCCATTGGCAAAGGCATTGCATGATTTACCGCGTCAGCTGATGGGTGAAGAAAATCGCCGTGGACGTTTTGTCGAAATGGTCAATGCAAGTGTCACCCGTACCTTAGTTGGTGATGATATAGGCGATGGGCTGAACTTACCAAAATCGAAGATACGCTTTGGTGTATTGTCTTCGGTGCCGATTCTTTTTGCGCTCGATACTGCACGGCAGCATAATGCGTCCGTAGCCCATAAGCTAGAAGCATTTCGTGCCAAGCGCCAAGACAATATGAACTGGTGGCTGAAAAAGAACGATGATTATTATAAGTAGATGATTATAGTCATCCCACTATAAAAGCATTACTGTGTTAACCTCGTTTGAAGTATCACATATACATCTACACTCGGTTGCCTTGTACTACTTTTAAATTGAATCGACTATATTATTAATAGATGACATTTATCAGCGTTTGTTTTCGACGCGGTAATACCACTCTAGCTGTCGATCAAATCCTGTTTCTAATAGGTTAGCAATTACCCGTCCTGTTAGCCCCCATACTGTCTCACCATCGACCTGCCAGCTCGGCGTCAGTATGGTAGCCATTTGCTCTTGCATCTTATACTCAATTTCATACTCTACCGTTGGTTGAGTAACTAACGATTCTAAATCTGCCCAAAAGATGCGTGATATTTCTCCCGCTTCAGGTACGAGTACCAGGCCAGGAGCGATGAGTGCCACGATTGGGCGTACGCTCATACCACTTTTTGAAGTTTGAATAGGTAGCTGACCAAGCAACTGGACTTTATTGGGCGGTAGCGCTGTTTCTTCACAGGCTTCACGCAATGCGGTAACGACATTATTGCCATCGCCTCGATCATGTTTACCACCCACACAAGACACTTCACCCGCATGACTATTCATATGGGCGGCACGGCGTGTTAATAATAGTTTAGGCCTGCGCTCATGAGTAATAGCGACCAGTATTGAGGCATCGGCAATCGGTGTCTGATATAAGCTGTCCAAAATACGCGTACTTTGTGAGTTGTTGCCACTCTCGTACATCGCTGGACTAGTCAGCGCATTTAAGGTCTCGTGCTGCACTCGCTCGGCCAGTTTTCTGAGTGTAGGATGACGAATAAAAGTAGGTACAGCAACTGACAGGTTATCGAAGCTTACAGCCTCCGGTGTGAATAACATTATAATTGCCCTATATTTTTATCGTTATTAAGCGGTACAAACAGCATCTTTCTTGTTTTCTATTATTAAAATCGCGACTAGTAAATAAAACCAATAATCTATCTATTGTTTTCGACCGCTCAATTTATTAGCGGCTTTGATATCAATAATTACTGAACACTCACTAGACTAGCGCAATATAATAGTGGTTGCATGCTATTTATGTGACTGATTCATTGCTTATTAATGCTCAATAACGGCCCTATTAACTAATGATAGTCAGCCTATCTGCGAAATGATGCGTTACTGTTATCGTGATTCTGTCTGTCGATAATATGTGCTATCTTAAGACGATAGCTGCTCTTTAGAATAATATCTTATATAGTCGATCTCATATAAGTCAGGTACGTTTAAGTTAGGTTCATCGTCAGGTTCACTCAGTTTACTGCTTGTGGTACTTACCTTACCGTCCTTCTATCTAACTTATCTCGAAACGATGACAGCAGCACTTCAGAATATAGGTCTTATAACCTATAAAAAACATAATACACAATAACTTTTATAACAAGGTAGTTGATATGCGCTATTGCCTCCAATGCGGTCATGAAGCAGAACGAAAAATCCCACCTACGGACAATATGCCGCGTTTGGTATGCCCCAATTGCCACTATATCCACTACGAAAACCCAAAAGTTATCTGTGGCTCGCTGGTGGTACACGAAGATAGAGTGCTACTCTGCCGCCGAGCCATTGAGCCCCAGTACGGCCTATGGACGATACCTGCAGGTTTTATGGAAAACGGCGAGACCATGGCTGAAGGCGCCGCACGCGAGAGCTACGAAGAAGCTGATGCCATCGTACTGAATCCGCATCTATACTGCATTTATGACTTACCAGATATTGGGCAGATCTACTCTATTTATCTGGCCGATCTAAAAGATGGCGCGTATGGTATTGGCTCAGAAAGTCTCGACTGTGCACTGTTTAGCGAAGAAGACATCCCATGGGATACACTGGCATTTGAAGCCATTCGCCGTACTCTAAAAAGTTACTTTGCTGATCGTAAGCAGTATAACGAGTTGTCAGAATTTCCGATTCATCAAGACAAAATTGGCAAAGATTTGAGTATCAAGCGATATTAGTCAATTACCTAACCGTAAAAAGCCAAGCATGATGCTTGGCTTTTTTGTGCTTAACTTTTAATCAAAAACAAACCTAATTGCCTTAGCTCTTTATTCTACAAACCTCAAAGCCTAGGCCTTTTACTGCCTCTTCTTTGTCGTAAGGCGCTAGCACTGCACGTACATGCTTTTGACCTTGCAGATATTGCTTGGCAACGCGCTGCAAATCAGCGACCGTGACGGCTAATATCGACGCACGCATTTTACGCTGCCAGTCGACACCGCGATGATGCAGATTTGCGAAGCAGGCTTTGATTGCTTCGCCTGCAGGAGAGCCCGGCTTATCCATACCTGAGATAATACCTAAGATAGCTTCTTCTAATTGCTCATCAGTTTGTGGCTCGTTTAATAACCACTCGATACTGGCGTCAAAGTGAGCAAAGGTCTCAGCGCACTGTGGATCACGATAGCTAAAGAACTTAAAGGCACAAGCATTGGCATCATAGCCCGCACCGCCGCCATAGGCACCGCCGCGCTCACGAATCGCACTGTGCAAATAGCCGTTACGTAAGTAAGGCGCTAATACCATTAGTGCCGCGGTATCAGGATGGTCAGCAGCAGGTACAGTATAAGCACTGGCATTGTGATAGACGTTGGTTGGTACTAGCCATGCTAAATCTGCAACATCGAGCACGTCGTTTTTAACATCGTCGCCACTCTCTAACGCCTTACCCGTATCAGTCACACCATTCAATGCATTATCTAATTGCAGATTTGCAAACTCACTTGGGATATTTGCTGCTGCGTTGGTTAAATCATTAGAAGCGGTCGTCGCTTGGCTGTCTTTCCAGCTATCAACGATTAAACTACTTAAGCGTTCGGTTTGCTCTGCTTCACAGATAATAACGGCATGCTTAGGCAAGCTGATCAGACGTTGATGTAAATCCATCAAGCTCGTAGCCAGTTGATCCCATTGAGCATCATCTGTACTAGCATGTGCCAAGAAATCTTTAAGTGCGTTCAATGCTGGTAGACCGCTGCGCACATATTCCAACTGCGCTTGGCGACTCATACCGCGACTGGCCGTTTGCATCGCATAAGAATGCCCTGAGCCCGCTAGGTTTGACTGCCAACCCGCTTGACGCTGCTGCAAAATTTCTTTGATACGGTCATGCTCAGAGAAGATACTGTGCTCCATGACTTCTTTGAGCAAATCAATTGCTTCAGGCTTGCGATTTAGCGCACGCGTTGCCACGACAAAGTAGCTGCTAATCGCTTGGCTATCATCGACGTTGGTACGTTGGCTGATACGTGCGGTCACACCAGAAGAATGCGCGGCCTGCTTGGCTTGCATCTCATGAGCGCTAAGTGAGTCAGTACCTAGCTCAGATAATAGACTTAAATAAATAGGCAACAATGGATGATTAATCACATCATTAACTGGTAGCGCATCTGCGCTCGCATTACCAATTGCTTCAGTGAGTGGGACAATCACTTGATAGTAATAAATGCCATTAGTGCCAGCTTCATACTCAAATAGCGTGCTGTCTTGCCCGCTCAAACGCACCTGCTTTTGGGTGCCTTCTTTAAAGCTGATATCCGTTGGTACGTCTTCTAAACCAACTTTTGGCAACAAGCTCAAATCATCTGGCGCAGCTTGACGTGCAGCCAAATCTAAAGCTTGTTGCTTTAAAATAGCTTTGTCATCAGCAGTCAAATCCATCGCGATAGTATCTAAACGAGTCTGTTCAGCTGCTGCCAAACGCGCTGTTTTTTCGCTATCAGGCGTCATCGTTACGCGTACGCGATGCTGATTGTCCAATAGATGCGTTTTAATCAAGTTCGGTAGCCACTGCGGATCGACGACTTGCTCACGTAGCCACTGTAGATGCTCGTCTACTTCCCAAACATCGATAGGGTTACCATCATGAATAGCGGTACTAAAGCCTTCTAGCATAAGGTTTAGACCATAAGGAATGCTATCGCCGCCGATATGACGCTGATCAATCTCAATCTGATGTAGAATGGTTTCGATCGTCTCATCATCGACTGGTGAATTGGCCACTTCGGTCAGCAAGTCGATAATACCTTGCTCTACTGCTTCGGCATGTTCAGGGTTAGAGCCGCGCAGTCCCGTATAAAAGACCATTTCATAATGACTGTCATCAAGTCCCAATAGCGGACTTGGTGCTTTACCCAGTGGATGGCTATCAAGATAAGCACGCAATGGCGAGCCTGCATGCTCAATCAGCACGCCTTCTAATAGACGCAATGCTAAGCGCTGCTTAGGATCGGTAATCGATGGTAGCAACCAAGCAATCACATGATGCGTCTGATCTGGGCCCGCTTCGTCAGCAGTATAAGTATCAACTGCGCTAATTGGTGCAGACAAACGCTGCTCAGGACGCGATACATGCTTTTTACCTGCTTCAAACTGAATCAAAGCATCTTCGTGTATTTTCGCTTGCGTCTCGGCTACAGGGATATTACCGAAACTCATGATCACACTGTTTGACGGATGATAATGGCTCTGGTGAAACTCGGTCAGCTCAGTGTGCGTCAAGTCAGGAATATCGGCAGGATCGCCGCCTGAATTATAATGATAGGTCGTCGTTGGGAACAGATGATGAGCAACCGTATGATATAGCTGATCAATCTCGCCACTCATCGCGCCTTTCATCTCATTAAAAACGATACCTTTAAACTGCGGCTTATCATTTTCATCAAGCTCTACGCGAATGCCTTCTTGAGCAAAATCGAGCGGATGGATATTTGGGAAAAACGACGCGTCTAGATAGACAGCGAGCAAGTTAAAATAGTCGTTTTTGTTTTGCGTCGCATACGGATAGGCCGTCCAATCAGCTGCGGTCATCGCATTCATAAACGTGTTTAATGAGCGTTTAATCATTGAAAAGAACGGATCACGTACTGGGAACTTGTTCGAACCACATAATGCCACATGCTCTAAGATATGCGCCTCGCCTTTTGAATCCATTGGCTGAGTGCGAAAACCGACCAAAAACGCATTTTCATCACTTGGGTGTGCCAGATGATAATGCATCGCTCCTGTTTTTACATGCTGACTGATCAGCACATCCATCGATAGCGCCTCAATGTGGCGATGCTCAATCAGCTCAAATGCTGGATGCAAGGTTAAATCAGCAGTAAATGGCGTGTCCGTCATAGTTATCCTTATCGCTTATCATGCGTATAGTGCCCTGACTGTCAGGGAAAATAGAGTAATAAATTGGCTAAAAAAGAGTTGGCTTAGCGCTATTAGTGGGGCTGCGACATGGATAAGTCAAGGCAGTAGCCATGCAATAATCCACCACATAATCTACGTTCCTATCAACTTTAGCTATCAGAGCCTTAAAGTTACAAATCTATAAATATCCACAATTTTATTATGGATTTATCGCTTAACAAAGGTGATTTGCACTGCTACTATGAAGTTAATGACTAACTAGGAGTACCTTATGAGCTACCAACATGTTTTACTGGTCACTGATTTGCTATCCGATGCGGACAAAGTGGCGCTAAAAGCCAAGCGTATTCTCGCAGGCTCTCCTGAAGCCAGACTGTCTGTCTTGCATATAGTCAAGGATGACATGGTTCGCTTCGGTTACGAGCTCGTGCCGTCCTCTAGCCTCTCGGGTGATGTCGATAGTGAAAAGTGGCAAGAAGCACGGGCTAAGCTAGCGCAATTTTTGGCACGTAATGAGCTGGAAGCAATCAACTCTGAGGTCACCGCTGCCATCTCTAATAGTAAAGGTATCATTAATTACTGCCGTGAAAAAGACGTCGATTTACTTATCATTGGACGTCATGAGCGCCATGGTATTGCTGCTTGGTTGGTAGGAGCCACTGCCGATAGTATCTTGCCAAATGCTCCTTGCGATAGCTTAGTGGTGAAGCTTGATCAGCCTGTCTTGGAATAATTGGCATTGCTCCCATCCGCTGCTAAAGACGACAAGCTTTACTTAACAGCGCCCTAGAGTAGTGCTATAGTAAATACTATCTGATATGAGGAAGACGCTATGAGTTACGAACATATTTTACTGGTCACCGACTTACTCTCTGATGCAGATATAGTCGCCCAAAAGGCCAAGCGCATCGTCGAAAACCGTCCAGGCTCTAAGCTATCTGTTTTGCATATTGTCAAAGACACCATGGTTGGCTTCGGCTATGAGCTGGTGCCTGCCTCTAGCCTTTACGATGAGATTGATGATGAACGCTGCCAAGAAGCACGTGCAAAGCTAGCGCAGTTCCTTGAACGCAATCAGCTAAATGCGGCAACGTCAGAAGTCACGACTGCCATTTCTAGCAGTGAAGGTATCGTCAGCTACTGTCATAAACACGATGTCGATCTATTGGTCATCGGTCGTCATAAGCGTACCGGTATCGCTGCATGGATCAGTGGCGCGACAGCAGATAATATCTTGCCCAATGTACCTTGCGATAGCTTCGTAGTGCGACTGGACAAGCCTGTTTCAGCATAACAATACGCTTTGATTGTCTTATGTTATCTAGAGCATATCCTAAACAAAAAAGCGCAGCGTAAACTACAACGCTGCGCTTTTTTATGGCTAATAGATTTTAGGTTCATACAATCTCATCATTTAATCTTGTTGAATAATATCTATAAAGGTTTGCCAAATGGGGCTCTGGTGCCGAGCTTTGTGCCAGACCAGCCACCATGTACGCGATAAATCAATTCCCGCTACATTTACTTGTACCAGCTCACCTGTCGCCAATTCCGTCTCAATCACATGCTGCGATAGACAACCAAGACCAATATCTGCACTCACCATGTGTTTGATGGCCTCAGACTGATGTATCGCCTTTACCACTTCTGCATTGGGTAGATACTTAAGCAACTGCTCGTCGATAATCTGCCGTGTGCCTGACCCTGCCTCACGCACCAGTAACGGCAACTGCGCTAGCTGATTAATACTCATCTGATAGCAGTCCTCGTCTTCGCTATAGGTAGCTATACCCTTTAGCCACTTGCTATCGCGCTTGGCAAATATCACTAGCGTATCGGTACGCCATTCACGCTGCTCAATGGCTTTCATATCTACTGGACGCGGCATTCCTTCTACCAGCGCGATATCGATATTTAGTTGCTCAACCTCGCTCACTACCTCTTGCGTATTGGCAATATACATATCGACATTGGCATCGGGCAGCGCCTCATACAGCTTACCAAGTAAAGATGGCAGCACATAGTTGCCGATAGTGGTACTAGCACCGATGTGAATCTGTCCTGCTTGATATTGATGATAATGCTCAAGCGTGAGCGACTGACCCAAGATAGCCTGTGCCTGTATATAAATAGGATGGGCATTGGGATGTTGATTAAGCCTGCGACCGACGCGCTCAAATAGCGGCATCTGTAGTCTAGACTCTAACTCTGTCAGTGCGCTGCTGACTGCTGATTGTGATAAATGCAGCTCCTCACTGGCGCGACTGGTGCTACCTGTCTGATAAATACTGACAAAAACAGCAAGCTGCTTAAGCGTAATCTTTGGCACTGTCTGCACAGATTTTTTCATAATATTGATATTGCCTTATGCCAGTTTTTGCGCTGTTTTATTCGTGACGTTTGTCTTTTTTGATGCTTATGCGCGGTACATCGACTTCTATCATAAACTTTAACCTAAAAAATCGATAGCTTATATCTTATTAATCTGTTTTTATTATAAATATAGCAGGCATATACTGTCTATTCATAAGCTTATGCTTATCTTAATATAAGTAATAGGATGCCGCGTCATGCACACACTCGTCCAATCAGTCAGCAACTCCGTTCACAACTATACCCCTAATCACCGTCACTTGGCGGGATTGGTAGTCGTTCTGATTGGTAGTTTATTTTGCTTATGGTTGGACAGTAGTCTGGATGTATGGTCAAACGGACGTATCGTTGGACTATCCTCTTTAACGCTAGCGATTTTGCTAGGCATGATATTAGGCAATACCATCTATCCTAAATTCGCTGAACGTTTAAACGGTGGCGTTTGCTTTGCCAAAGGTCAGATATTGCGACTTGCGATTATGTTTTATGGATTTAAGCTGACCATGACTCAAGTTGCGAGCGTCGGTATGCCAGCGATTATGACTGATGCACTGGTACTGACGTCAACCTTTTTGCTGACCTATTGGCTGGGTACTAGATGGTTAAAAGTTGATAAAGAAACGGTGATTTTGATTGGCTCAGGGGCAAGTATTTGCGGTGCTGCTGCCGTTATTGCTGCAGAGCCAGTCGTCAACGCGCAAGCTCACAAGGTCACTATCGCCGTGGCAACCGTGGTAGTTTTTGGCACTATCGCGATGCTGCTCTATCCTTTTTTATATCATCTCGGTTGGTTACAGCCTTGGCTCAGCGCCCAGCAATACGGCATGTATACTGGCTCAACCGTTCATGAAGTGGCACAAGTCGTAGTCGCAGGTAATGCAATCAATACTGAGATTGGCGATACCGCAGTCGTGACCAAGATGATACGCGTTATGATGCTCGCGCCTTTCCTGCTTGTGTTATCGTTTGCGCTAACCAAAGAGCGCACCATAGATAGTGCAGCTGTAGAAGAAGATAATAAAGACGAGACGGCGTCATTTATGACTCGTGTCAAACAAGTTAAAGTGCCATGGTTTGCGTTTATCTTTATCGGCATTGTGTTGATACATACTTGGGTGCCGATGTCTGAGAGTATCGTACGCAGTATGGTTATGTTGGACGATGTGCTACTTACGATGGCCATGTTTGCATTAGGTCTGACCACGCATCTAAGTGCGATCAAGCAAGCTGGCGTTAGACCGCTTATATTGGGTGCCATTATGTTTGGTTGGTTGATACTGGGCGGTGGTCTGATCAATATCGGCATTAGCTTTATATAATAATTCGACTGTTCATTTTTAGCTTATTACTTCATTGCACAACATAAAAGGCCTCTAGTTATAAATAGCTAGAGGCCTTTTTGCATTGGTCGCGGTCTAATATGATTAGTTAAAATCTTTCAAATAAGACTTCTACTCGCTTAAGTACTCATATCTTAAATATTAAATCGCAGACGAAAAAAAACGAACCCGAAGGTTCGCTTTTCTACATCTATTCATCTATCTGTCTATAAAGACAAATTAGATAGCAACGATGTTATGTGCTTGTGGGCCTTTTTGGCCTTGAGTTACAGTGAACTCAACTTCTTGGCCTTCAGCCAAAGTTTTGAAACCTGAACCAGTGATTTCGCTGTAATGAGCAAAAACGTCTGCGCCAGTTTCTGGAGCGATAAAACCAAAGCCTTTAGCTTCGTTGAACCACTTAACTGTACCTTTTTGAACGTCTGACATAGTATAATCCTACTTTTAAATTTATTAATGGTCTAGTGACCGGTAACGCTTGCAAATAGCTACTGAACGATAAATATTAAAACGAAGGATTATAACTAATACTACGAGGTAATGATTTGGTGCAGAACTGCTCTTAAGCTTGGGCATATTATAAGGGGTACATCCCAGTATCGCAAGTCTTATCTCATGTTTCGTGTAACCAGAGCCGTTTATTGGCTGATTTTGGCGCAAACTGCAACGGATTTAGGCATTTGGTAAACGGAACAAATATATCGCTACCCCACTACAGACAGCGGCTACCGCCCATGCCATCCACATCATATCGGCAGGCAAACGATAAAATAACATAATTGTCGATGCTGCCATCATAACCGTCGCTAAACACTTGGCATAAAGCGGAACGGCATGATTTTCTTCCCAATCACGGACGAATTTACCAAAATATTTATGATTAATTAGCCAAAAATGAAAGCGTCGAGAACTACGCGCCCAGCAGCCTGCTGCTAACAGGATAAAAGGCGCGGTGGGCATCACTGGCAACAATATACCGATAATACCTAAGATAAAAAACAACCAACCAAGCGTCACAAAGGTCCAACGCAGCATTGGGCTATTGGATTGATCGGTCTTAGGTCGGTAATAGAACACTTTTTTATTATCGGTCATATAAGTTGTCGGTCATGTAAGTTGTCAGTTATGCCAAATGTCGATTGTCTAGAGTAACGCCTATTATATAAGCAGCGGTATAGAAGGCTAATCATGCAATATCGCCCGTCTACGCACAAGACTATTTATATAAGGTTTTTGCTATTGATAGGTGTGTTTGGTTAGTAATTGGGTAAGTACCAATGATAAATACTGCAGTCTTTTATTAACATGTCGATTGAAAGCCCTTATAAAAAGTTACGACAAGCCGTGATAAACAACAGCTATCATAAAGAGCGGTTAACGAACACCAGTCATCACCTGCCATCGTCTTTCCCGATACGCTTGCATCACGTCTCGTAAGTCGTCTATGATGACGCATTAGCTATCGATAATAGCCATTCGCAGTACTGATCAAAAACAGCAGTACTACTCAGAAACAATGCAATACCAATCAATCTTGTCGGGGTGCTTTGATTTAATGCTGTAGACACAGCCCACATCATCGCTGAGACACACCCGTGAACCTGAAGCAGTTAGCACTGACGTAGGAAACAAGCGTGACATACCCTCAGAGGTCTATAAATAAGAGCAGTCTATAGATGACGTACTGGTAGTGATAACCAGATCAAACGCCGAGCATCTGACAATTAGCATCGAGACTTCACTTTTCTTATTTGGCCTTTCTTGTTTTACTTAATCGTATCAGTCTGATTGTTTTCTATACTTAAAAGGAAACAACCATGCAGCCGACCACCAAACTTACTCTGACCCTCGAATGGTTTTTAAACCCTGATCATCTGCCCTTTATCGCTGGTGTGACCACGGGCGCGTATGAGCAGGCAGGGATTGATATTACTATCATCGAGCCAGATGACCACTATGATGGCTTTGCCGAATTACAGAACCAAAGTATCGATCTGCATGTCAATGAGCCTATCCATCTGTTTGAGCATTACGCGCCTAATTTACGTGCGCTAGGCTGCTTTTTTGAGACCGATGGCGGCATATTGATGCAGCAGTCTAGTATGGGCAAGCTAGAAAACAATCAGCCTATCCGCATCTGTACCCCTGCTGCTGAGGAAAAAACCAATCGTATTGGCTTTGAGATATTGGCTCGCTATGCCAAGAAAAATGGCTTTAGTATCAGCCGTGATAATGTGAGCTTTGTGCAAAAAGACTTTTATCATATAAAAAACCTGCAAGAAGACCCAAGCCTAGATGGCGCATGGTTATGCTTTTATAACTTTGAAGGCGTTGAAGCGACTCATGAGGGTTTAGAGTTTACGTTTATCGATCAACATCTGTCACCTTATCCTAATTTTTCGGCGTTAGAGATTCTGACGACGGATGAAATCTATAGCGCGAAAAAGGACGCGATAGATACCTTTATCCAAGTGACCAACCAAATGACGGAATTGTGCAGAAACGAGCCAGCCACCGCCCACCGTATGTATTACGACTATAGTAAAACTAAAGCCGATACGCTGATGGATGCCATTATTGATAATACACTGGGCAGATTGCTCACGCCAATCAAGCCTGATGCAAGTAAATGGCAAGAACTGCGCGAGATGCTAGCCGAAATCGATATCGTAACCTTAACTGATGAGCAATATCAATCGCTTTGGGAACTGTAGAGATTTTAGAAGTTAAGAATTTTTAATAACAAAAAACCGCCATAGCATTTGCTGTGGCGGTTTTTTATTTAGCTGTAATCGAATAGTGAGGTTAACACAGTAATATTTTTATAGTGAAGTGACTATACCAAGTTGCTTGGCTTCTTTAAGCCACATTGGGAACTCTTCTAGCATGTTTTCATACAACGCTTCTTCGCTAATGTCATCCAAGTCATCGAGTTCAAAAAAGTCGCAATTATCAATCACGCGCCCTGTCATGTCGTCTAGTTTTTTTAGGATGCCATAACCACGACCACCCAAGCCCACAAATTGCCAAAATATCGGCAGTTTCGCCGCTTCCGTCATGACTCTCGTGATACCGCGATTGTCATTTACCCCGCCATCACTGATAAATAGCACGTAGACAGGCACATCCAAGCCGTCCTTTTGATAAAACTCTGTCACGGCTTTCATGACCTCTGCTTCATTATTAATGCGTGGGCCAAGTGCCCATTTGCGCCAGCCGCCATGAGCGTTGTTAATGAAACCGTCATAATTGCTCAGTCCAATCTCGCCCAAATACTGCGGATCTCGGGCAAATGCCCAGCAGTCTAGCGCTTGGTCGTCATCGAAGTTCACTGCCAATGGTAATATGCGATTGACTACTTCTTGCACGCGGCCTTTTTTGTACTGTCTATTCATTGAGCCTGAGGCGTCTAGCACCAACGCCACTTTTGCCGTTAATTGTTGTAATTGGCGTTTCTCAAGCGATATCGTGGCTTTTTTAGCCAGATTGACCAGTTTTGGGGCTTTGTCTAGCATGACCTTTTCTAGCAATGGTTTTGCTTGCATTGGCGTGGCGGTCGTCTCTGCTGCTTGTGGACTACTCTCTTCTACATCACCACCAAAATGCTGCACGATGGCAGCAAGTCCACCATTAAAACCTTGCGCGACGTTAGATACCCGCCACACACCACTCTTACGATAAAGCTGCATCAGCATACTGGCTTGCTGCTGGGCAAAGTCTGCTGCTTGATATTCTGCCTGCGCCTTTTGTAATTGCTGCCAAATACCAATCTCTAACGATTGAATTTGATTCAGCGGCGTGTCGGCTGATAATACAAAAAACAAGCTGTCTATATTCGCATCCAGTTTGGATAAATTAACTTCAAACTCGGCTTGGATACCTTTATTCGCTGTTGGCTGCGATTCATAATGGGTGAGCTTGATTTGCCCGCACGGTGAGGTTGGCTGATTATAAAACACCATATAATCATCATTGATCAGTTTGCCCGCTGCGTCTAAGGCAAAGCAGCTGATGTCCATCTCGATTGGGCTGTGGCGAGTGAACTTGAGCGTGATGGGTGCAGTATCGTCAATAGCAAGTTTGCTTAAAGGCGCGCGTTGTCCGACGGTGAGATGGTTCCTGGTTTTCCTTACGCAATAATTTGAGAAAATAATGGCTTAAATTTTTAAGGTCGGCAACATTTTTTGTATTTCTTACCACTTCCACAAGGGCAGTCATCATTAACACCCACTTTCGGAGGTTTAACTTTAGTTTTCAAATTAATTTGACCTGATGGCTTAGCCATTGTAGATAACTTATTCTCCATTTTTTCTGAAAACTGCCACTCATGATTTAAATTAATACCGAATCTGATTTTTTTTGTTTGCGGATCGATACATATACCGTGCCACTCTGGAACTTTACAGTAATACTTTCTTAGTTCTGCATGTGATTTAAGTATCCGGCTCGCCTCTGATAATTCATCATTATTGCAATGTATCGTTAAACCATCATTATCAAAACCCATTGTTAAGTCATGATTTTTTCCGTCGTGACTTGATCTTCTGCACAACTCTTCTATGGCCTCATTTATTTCAAATATTGTATTTTCGCTTAATTTAAGAAGTTGCAAACCAAAATCAATAATTCTCGAATCATTACGCCTTTCAACTTGCTTGATCATGTCATCAATATTGGTACCTATATATTTAGTAAGTATACCTTCAAAGGTGTCTTTTGCATTCAAGCCATCCCTTCTTGATAACATAGCTAGATCAAGTTCAGCATTGAAGTCATCATGAAAATGAATCATAGAGAAATCACTATCAAACCATAAATTATTTTTCAAATGATATGCGAGTATAGTTAGCTCATGTGATGCTAATAGTTTTTCCGCATAATCAGTTCTACGCTGAAGATAGCTCAAAAAATATAAGGGGGTTTTTAGCATTTCAGTTAGGACATCTAAGCAAAAAACGTCCATAACAAATGGTGACTTGATGATATCTGTCACTTTATACTTTAAAAAGTTTCTTGACTGAAAAAACAAGGCTGGATAATGATCAGAAACAATACAAATAGGATATATTTCTTTAAATAGTATATTAGATACATCAATTTGGCTTCCTTGTTCATCTATAAGAATACTATCGGCATTTAAGAGTAAATTAGAACAGGAATATGCTTGATCATAAGCATCTTGTACCGCTTTCTTGAAGTCATCTTGAAGACTTTGGTCATTACCTTTGCGTGATGTAATAGTCAGTTTTTTAGACTTAGCCTGTACAACTATTGCTCTATCAGCAAACATAACCAATACATCGATTTCTCCTAAAATATCACCATTCGCGTTCGTTA
>NZ_PJAT01000103.1 GCF_002836715.1 Psychrobacter sp. 4Dc | reverse complement strand
GAGCCTAAGATTCAAACATATCTAAAAGATGCTGATAATATCATGGTAACGTCTGCTGATGAATTGACGCAGGCCGTTGAACAGGCGAAGACATCAAGTTTGTTTATTAACGAATCTTTAGACAGTTTGACAAGAGACGTATTTGATAGCGCACAACGTCAAGCAACTACCATTCGTCTTATTCAGGTACTTGGTGTTGCCGCTATCTTTACCTACTTCCTAATTTTCGTATTCTTCTTTGTACGTCGTCTACGTGAGACGGATGCTGAAGCATCTGCCGCTCGCCAAGAAACGCAAGAGATTATGGAAACGGTAAATACAGGTCTTTTCCTACTTGATAAAGACTTGAATATTGGTCAACAGCATTCTCGAGCGCTGAACAATATCATCGGCTCTGATAGCTTGGCAGGGGAAAACTTTACCAATGTCTTGCGTGGCCGTATCTCTGATAAAGACCTCAAGACCACACAGCAATTCATTGAACAGCTCTATAACCCTCGCGTTAAAGAAAAATTGGTAGATTCACTTAACCCATTAAACAAAGTCATGTTGCATAATTTGTCTGAAGACAAGAGTCTTGATAATCGCTTCTTAGATTTTAAATTCTCACGTGTTTATGACAATAAAGACATTGCCCGTATCTTGGTCAACGTGAACGATGTATCAGATGCAGTCTACTTAGAACAGCGCCTAGAAAAAGAGCGTTCACAAAACGATATGCAGATTGAGATGTTAACGACTATCTTGAATGTGAATCCAAAGATTATTAATGAGTTTATTGGTAATACACAAGCGCATATCGAGAAAATGAATAATATCTTGAAAAATCCTGGTAGCTCACAATACGAGCTTGAAGGCAAATTGAAAGCTATTTATCGTGAAATGCATAGCTTAAAAGGTGAAGCATCAGCACTAAAACTACATAGCTTTACAAAGATTGCTTCTGATGCTGAAGACAAGTTACATGCATTACAAAACCAAGGTCAGTTGTCTGGTAATGACTTCTTGCCATTGGCAGTACATTTGGATGATTTGCTTAGCTTATCGAACACGATTGCGACGTTGGGTGAGCGTATCAACCGCTCAGCACCGTCAGCAGCTAAGGCGTCAACCGTACAAGCACCAGTCGCTACTCAAAATTCAGTAGCAGATCATGCAGCTAGCAATGCTGACTTCGATGGTGGGCTAGATATCGACTTAGACAATGAAGCAGATGACGATTTATTGTCTTTTTACAATGAATTTACAAAAGAAATTGCTGCAAGACAAGGCAAGCGAGTACAGCTAAAAAGTACGACGCTAACCCAAACCAGTATTCCGGCGCATCTTGCAAAGCCAATCAAAGAAATCAGTATTCAGTTGCTACGTAATGCGGTAGTCCATGGTATCGAGTCACCAAGTGTGCGTCACACTGCTGGCAAAACTGAAGTTGGGATCATTGATTTGGAAGTGCAAGACAACGGTTCAAACTTTATGCTGGTTGTGCAAGACGACGGACAAGGTATCAACTACGACAGCATCCGTAATAAACTGATTGAAGAAGGTCGTTTCAGTACGGAAGAGGCAAATCAGCTTAGTAAAGGTGACTTGCTCAAACAGCTGTTCTCTTCTGGATTCTCTACCAAAGAGCACGCAGATGAAGACGGCGGTCGCGGTGTTGGACTTGATATCATCAAAGCAAAAGTAAAAGAGTATGATGGCAAGCTTAATGTAAATAGCGAGCTGGGTCAGATGACACGGTTTGTCATTACTTTACCTAAAGCTTAATCAAAATAGTAATTATATTGTCAGGGACGACAAGCACTTCATTAAAGGTAGTAGATAAATTATGTATAAGTTAATGATTGTTGATGATTCAAATATTATTAGAAACCGTATTCAGCGTGCATACGATTCAGGAAAGTTCATGCTGGTGGCGACAGCGACTAGCGGTGTTCAAGCCATCGAAAAGTTCAATGTCCATCGTCCTGATGTAATCACCATGGACCTAACCATGCCACAAATGGATGGGCTAGAATGCATTGAAAAAATCATCGCGATTGATCCTGAAGTACGTATTTTAGTGGTGTCAGCATTGTCCGATAAAGCCACTGGTATTGAGGCATTATCATTGGGTGCCAGCGGCTTTTTGTGCAAGCCCTTCTCAGAAGAGGAGCTTGTCGAGTCTTTGTATGAGCTGATGCAAGACTAACACCATTTATCGACTACAGCAGATATCATTATGAAAGAGCAAAAGTTACAGATTTTTTTGAGCATTATTAGTAATTACTTTGATCAGTTTGGCGGAGAAGAGCTTATTGCCGATACCCCTTACTTACTAGAAAACAAACAGCCAAAAGTCCATGACTATACAGGCGTGATTGGTATATCTGGTGGCCAAAAAGGCGTGGTATATTTTTCGGCGACGCGTGACTTGCTGTCTTCAATCTTAGACAGTATGGGCGAAACCGATAAAAGTGAAGAGAACTATGTAGATCTGGCTGGGGAAGTGGCCAATACAATCGCAGGCAATGCACGCAAAGAGTTTGGCTCAGAGTTTCATATCTCTGTACCATTTGTGTTCAAAGGTGCGCCGCAAAGTATTGTGTTGCCGAACGATGAGCGTTCTTTTATCATCCCCATCACTTGGCATTCTCAAGTAGGCGAGATTGTGGTTTGCTTGCAAGATTAATGCTGCCACGTAATACAGATGGATATTAATATATTATGGTTAAAGTAGAAAAATTGGGTGTGTTTCTAAGCTCGATCAATGCGTTTTTTGCGCAAATCGATGGCTCGGAAGTGTCAATTGATACCCCTTACTTGAATAACAACAAAAGCGCGATTGGCTTTGATTATAGCGGTGTCATTAAGATATCAGGGCCTTTAGAAGGTTGCGTCTATGTCAGTGCACCAAGCGCGATGTTGCGAGAAGTCATCAAAGTGATGGGCGAGCCTGACTCTTCAATCACGATGATGAAAGATTTGTTGGGTGAAATGGCCAATACAATCTCAGGTAACGCTCGGACAGAGTTTGGTTCAGAGTTTATTATCTCGCCGCCGCACATTGTTGAGAGTGCGCCAAGCGTGTCTTATTTGCCTAAAGATCGTCAAAGCTATATCACACCATTTACGTGGCGTGGTTACAAGGCGGTCATTGGTATTTGCATTGCATAAGTTATAGTCAGTCCTCTATAAACGAGTGATAACTATAAAAGAGTGACAGTGTTGACCTTGCTTGAAAAACAGCTATTAAAAAGATAATCATAAAAAAGCGATGCAAATGTGTCGCTTTTTTTGTTTTGTTATCGCCATATTTTGTTTTTATCTTATTGATACGCTACGAACAAACTGCTGGAGATTCTGAGGCGTTATGTGATAAAATACAGCGCAGCTATTTTTTATAATTCACTTTATAGTTTAGATTTGGGCATCTGCTTCAATCTAGCGATAGCTTCTTTTTTTAAACCAACCAATGACACACACATCATGGCAAAAAATTGCTGGGTGTTTGGCGACTTGATTAATTTGTGATCTGTTAGTGCTTTACTAATGAAAACTAACCGGTAGCAGATGCGTGTCGCTAAATAGGCTGTTTTTGTGATGTGGAGGCATAACCCAACCAATAGGATATATTCTCATGGCTACAAAGAATCCAACCAAAATCGAAATGCGCGACTTACTACAAGCAGGCGCTCACTTTGGTCACCAAACACGTTTTTGGAACCCAAAAATGGGTCCATACATCTTTGGCGCACGTAACAAAATCCATATCATCAACTTAGAGCACACCGTAAAAGCGTTCAACGAAGCGTTGACTTACGTAAACGGCCTAGCTGCTAAGAAAAACAAAGTATTATTTGTTGGTACTAAACGCGCTGCAAGCGGTATCGTACGTGAGCAAGCAGCTCGCGCTGGCATGCCATACGTTGACCATCGCTGGTTAGGTGGTATGTTGACTAACTGGAAAACTCTACGTCAGTCAATCAACCGTCTAAAAGAGCTAGAAAAGCAAGCAGAAGATGGTACTTTCGCTAAGCTGACTAAGCGTGAAGCGCTAGAGCGTACTCGCGATATGGAAAAACTTGAGCGTTCACTAGGTGGTATCAAAGATATGGGCGGTCTACCTGACGCTATCTTTGTAGTAGACGTAGATCACGAAGCTATCGCTATTAAAGAAGCCAAGAACTTGGGTATCCCAGTTATCGGTATCGTTGATACTAACTCTAGCCCAGACAACGTTGACTACATCATCCCAGCTAATGATGATGCTATCCGTGCTGTGACTTTGTACGTAACTTCTATGGCTGATGCTATCATCGCTGGTAAAGAATACGCACAAACTCAAGCTGGTGGTAAAGCTGAGCAAGCACCTGCTGCAACTGAGGAAGCGCCAGCTGCAGAAGAAGCTGCTGCAACTCCAGCAGAATAAGTAGCTGACTTAAAAAGTTGGTGGTGTGTCAAAAAGTATGCTGATTAAAATTTGAACAATTTTTGAAGCCTTGAAAGCTTTATAGAATCAGAGAACTTAGCTTAGATTTCTTATTGACTTTTATCGCCAGCATACTTTTTAGAACACCACCAAAAAGTTTAACTTTGTAAGGATGCCTTGATAGTGTTTCTATCAGCATCCATATAATGTTTTGAACAGCGTATAAGCTCATAATAGGCATGATGTAGTTTTACTCGTCATGCCTTGTTATTGAATAAAGCCTTATTAATAATGCCATGCGTATAAGCGAGTAGCTATTGGGCGAGTATTATCGCTCCTACTGGTCATATCGCTATATTGTAGAGATGTTATTTATTTGACATCATTGATGGCTATATTAGTAATCGTTCAAAACGAGCTGTCTGCTAGATTTTAAGTAATACCAAGATATCGAATAGAAATACAGCATTTAGAAATACAGCACTCCTATACATAACTATACTAAGGTGACTCTTATGACAGAAGTAAAAGTATCTGCCAAAATGGTAAAAGAATTGCGTGACCGTACTGGTCTTGGCATGATGGAATGTAAAAAAGCGTTAGAAGAATCAAACGGTGATGTTGAAGTTGCCATTGATAACCTACGTAAATCTGGTCAAGCTAAAGCAGCTAAAAAAGCGGGTAACATCGCAGCTGACGGCGCTATCATCATCGCTCAAGGCGAAAACAAAGCATTCTTGTTAGAAGTTAACTGCCAGACTGACTTCGTTGCAAAAGATGACAGCTTCACTGCATTTGCAGAAAAAGTTGCTAACCTTGCACTAGAAAACAACGTAACTGACGTTGCTGCTATCTCTGAATTGTCTTATGGCGAAGGTCAGACTGTTGAAGAAGCACGTGTATCTCTAGTACAAAAAATCGGTGAAAATATCCAGATTCGCCGTGTTGAAACACTTGAAGGTGCTAACATCGCTGCATACCGTCATGGTCTGCGTATCGGTGTAGTGGTATCTTTTGAAGGTGGCGACGCTGACACTGGTAAGAACCTTGCTATGCATATCGCTGCATTTAATCCTGTCGCTGTAGATGACGAAGATGTTGCTGCTGACGTATTGGCACGCGAAAAAGACATCATCGAAGCAAAAGCTCGTGAGTCTGGCAAGCCTGATAACATCGTTGAAAAAATGATCGAAGGTGGCCTACGTAAGTACCTAGACGAAGTAACTTTACTACGTCAGCCATACGTTATGGACAACGACAAGAAAGTTGGCGAAGTCCTAAAAGCTGAAGGCGTAAAAGTACTTGGCTTCAAACGTCTAGAAGTTGGTGAAGGCATCGAGAAGAAGCAAGAAGACTTCGCTGCTGAAGTTGCTGCAACTCAGGCTGCTAACAAGTAAGTATCAAATAGTGTTGGATAAGGCTGTGAGTCCTTAATTGTGGCTCACAGTTTGGCTTTATTACTCTTAATGCATCAAGATATAAAGCATCCAGACATAAAAAAGCCCATTAATTCGTTAATGGGCTTTTTTATGTCTGGCTTTTAGATAACTGGCTTAGCGTAAAGCCGCATAGGCTGAGTTGGCATAGCTGGCACTATTCACATTGCTGCTAGTAGCATAACTTACATTTTGTAAGCCATTACTTGTACTGGTGCTACTAGTTTGATTGTTAGCACTGATACTTGCACCAAACAGTCCGGCATCGTTTTTATACAGGCTATGATAACGGCTCATCACTCTTTGAACATAGTTACGTGTTTCTTTGAACGGAGGGATGCCACCGTATTTATCGACATTGCCTTCACCCGCATTGTAGCCTGCGACAGCATGTTCAACATTATTGTTGAAGCGGCGCATGAGCCATGCAATATATTTGGCTGATCCTTCGATATTATCTGCAGGGTTCCAAGGATTGCTCACATTGAATCGGCGCGCAGTCGCTGGCATCAACTGCATCAGGCCTTGTGCGCCTACTGGTGAGCGTGCATTTGGATTAAAAGCTGATTCAGTGTGCATCATTGCTTTCATTAGGGCAGGGTCCACACCGTTGCGCTCAGCGGACGCACGAATGTAGCTGTCGTAAGAGTTGCGACTTCCGCTATTGCTAGCGGCGCTGCTACCATAGCTATCGCTGCTTCCGTCATACATCTTAGAGTCTTTATAATAAGTTACTTTTACTTTTTTCGTAAACTTATCAAAATTTCCACTAGGATTGACGTTGGTCAACAGTACTTGTCCACCTTTGTCTTTGTAGATATACATGTTGCCTGCATTGGCAGCGACAGAAAAGGTCGAAAGAGCAATGGCACTTAGTAAAAGGGGAGATAAGCAGCGAGTCATCAAAGTAGCCGTATTTATCATAGTAAAATCACTTTTTATCGAATAACAGCAAATTATTTTGCCTATATATGCGTTGATTTAGGCGCTTAAGCGGTTACTGATTTTGCAGAATTATTTAGCCCACTGTGAGGACAGCAGCTGAGCAATTATCACTTTCAATAAGGAACCACTTGTAATAGATACAAAAAATAATAGTTGCTTACTATAACATATAATAATTTTTTGGCGCATCAGATTGACAAACTAAGTTGTAAAATCAGATTTCTATTATTAAATAACCTTAGATAAATCAATATACTAACTTTTCTAAGTGACTTAATGAGCCATTTGTAGTGGGCTTTTTGAGTTTATAAGTTCAGGTAAATAAAGTGTCTCAGTTTTTTAAGAAATAATAATGACATTTGAATAGTCGAGGTGATTTTCAATCTGACATTAACAGTAGATAAGCCTATTAATGGTTAAATTTTTAAAAATATAAGAATAGTTTAGGTAGACTTTTAGTGATGACTAGATACCGATAGCACTGATAAAAATAGGTACCCAAACTGCGGTAACTAACCCGTTCACTGCCAAGCCAAATGCGGCATAACGTCCGGCTGTGTGACTGATTTGCCAAGCTTCTACTGTACCAAACGCGTGAGCTGCTAACCCCAGTGCTAGACCTTTGGCTCGGTCGTCATTGATACCGCGGAACAAAAAGCGAGCGACCGTACCACCTATCAGACCTGAGACAATGATAATTAGGTTAGCCATTGCCAATGGTGCTTTGATTAAATCTGCAACACTCAGGCCAATCGGCGTAGTCACAGAACGGGTAGCGAAAGCCAATAGGGTCTCATGACTGAGCGAAAATAAATAGGCCAGTGACATAGGCAGTAATGCGCCAACAACACTAGCAATAGCGACAATTAGAGTGAGTTTTTTAACTGGTAAGCCTTTAAAGTTCATCGCCGCTAATGGCACAGCCAAGAGTACTGTGACATATCCCAATAGATGGTCAAATACAGGCTTTGCCGCGCTGTAATAGTTGTTGTAATCCCACTGCAGTATAAATAGGAAAACAAGCACTAGGACAAGTGCGGTAATGACCATCGGTAGCCATGACAATTTACGTGCTAATACACGTGCAATTATGTGTGCTGCTAATGTCAATAATATTGCGGCTAGGGTTGCCATAAATACGCTGTCAAAAGTCATAATATCTCTCCGCAGCTCACGGCTGTCCCTTTTGCTCAGTGGTAGTCTTACTATCAGTGTTTGCAGCGTGATTGAGCCAACGATTGGCCAATAATGCTAGTCCCCACAGCGGTATGAGCGTACTAACGATCATCGTTATCATCACGCCCAATAGCTCATCTCCTAGAGCAAATAGCAACAAGCCTGCACCAGCAGAAACGGGTAAGAAGGCAAAACCACTATCGACTAGCAATGTATTACTGGCCTGTGTGAGCCAGCTCGGTAATCCCTTAAGCAGTCGCCACGCCATCAAGATAACAAACATCGCAACCAAACCGACAATATTGGCCGCTTTTTCGATGCCTGCCATTTGACAGATGATAACCGCCGTTTCTCGGACAACGATAACCATGGTCAACGTTAGAACTAACGCAAGCCATAGTGGGAGATGGGGAGAGTGAGCAGACTTCATAAGCAATTCTGGCCAAGTCAGATATAAATGGAGGGTGTACAAAAAAAATGTGTGATCGCACCAAGAACACAACGTAGAAAATGATGCTATGCATACTGATGGTAGCAATGATTCATTTTCGAGATATTAACGCTATCTATCAATATTTATTGAATGTATAACAGGCGATTATATAGAGAGTGGGGCAACTAATAAAGCCTATGCACCGTGACTGGTCATATCCAAAAAAAATAGACGATATCAATGGATATCGTCTATTCTATTTTAACGTACTATATAAGGGTTTGTGATCTAACAGTATGAATCAAACGTTCATTCAACTACTGTCGCAAATGACTCACTTTAACAATAGTTCTTATTTTGCAGAAATGATCATTATTTTTCTGAATCAGCTGTTTCTGAGTGTAATGCATCAAACTCGTCAAACGCCTTTTCTTCAGCCTCTGTCATGGTTGGCTCTTCAACGTCGTCAACCTTCTCAAACTCTTCGAGTACCGGCATCAGTAGTGTTGCTTGTGCAAGCGGCAATACATCGATAGGTTTCAAGTTTGCTTGACCCAGTAGCTGTCTTAGACGGTCACTTGGCAGACGAATCGTCAGACATTCACGACCTGTATCGTCGTAGCTTTCTTCTTCAATAACACCCAGTTCATATAAGGTGTTTTTGAACTGTCCAGCATCATACGGCAAGGTCAAATCAAACGTCGTCAGTTTACCTGTCAGCAGTTGCTGTACGGCAAGCGTTAGCTCTTCCATGCCTAGGTTCTGTCTAGAAGAAACATAGACGCGGTTTGGCTGACCTTCGCTAGCATAGCCGATATGTGCAGGCTCATCAGTCAGATCAATCTTGTTGTAGACATTGAGCACAGGTACATCGTTATCGATTTCTGCCAATACTTCTTTGACCGCTTGAATCTGCTCGTGCATGTCCTCGCTAGAGGAGTCAATAACGTGCAATAACAAGTCTGCTTCTAGCGTTTCTTCTAGGGTTGCATGAAAAGACTCAACCAGCTCATGCGGCAGATGACGGACAAAACCAACCGTATCGACTAAGACGACACGACCAACTCCCTGCCAGTCCAGACGGCGTAGAGTAGGGTCTAGCGTCGCAAATAGTTTGTCAGCAGCGTAGATGTTTTCATCGACCAAACGGTTGAACAAAGTAGATTTGCCCGCATTGGTATAGCCGACCAATGAGATGGTCGGTACGTCTGATTTTTGGCGACGGGCTCGACCTTGCGCACGGGTCTGACGGACTTTTTCTAGCTTGCTCTTTAACTGATTGACGCGAGTCTGTAGTAGACGACGATCGGTCTCAAGCTGGGTCTCACCAGGTCCACGCAGACCAATACCACCTTTTTGACGTTCCAAATGCGTCCAACCACGTACCAGACGCGTTGATAGATGGTTAAGCTGAGCCAGCTCTACTTGCAGCTTACCTTCGTAGGTACGGGCGCGCTGCGCAAAAATATCCAAAATTAAACCAGTACGATCCAACACGCGGCACTTCACTAGCGCTTCGATATTACGCTCTTGTGATGGCGACAGGCTGTGGTTAAACAGTACGATATCTGCTTCGTGTTCGCGCACTAGTTCTGCGATTTCTTCTGCTTTTCCGCTACCAACGAAGTATTTGGCGTCAGGGCGCGAGCGTGATCCAGTGACCAGTGCCAAACGATCGGCACCTGCTGAATCAGCCAACAGCTCAAATTCACTAAGATCATCAGGATCTTGAATTTGGCGGATGTCTAAATGTACTAAAATGGCGCGTTCGCCACCTTCATGTCTTTCAAAATAATCCAAAGAGTATCACCTATTTAATAAAGTAAATGTCTCGCCATAATCAGCTCAATAAGCTTCAACGTAGCGTTCATATGATTATCTATATATGGTCTTATCACTTGATATTAAAGCGTATGAGCATAATTAGCGATGGTTTTATGTTACAGCGTTTGCTGCGGATAATTTTTTATAAATCTGCTTTATTACCCATTTGTATAAAAGTCAGCACTCACTGAGTGAACAAGCTATCACTGAGTGTGCGAACTTTGTTATACTGGGCTCGTTTTTTGACTATTAAACACCCGTTATTTAATCATGAGGGCGAAGATGAGCCAAGCTAAATCAAGCTTTTCACTCAGACGACAGTTGAGCCGAGGCCGTCAGGTTGCTGGTATGACCACGACTATGGTCGGCGGCATACGCGCGGCGAAGCGTATTGGTGCATTTAAGCAGCCACCACGCGAAACCCTACCACGTTATATCCAGACATTCTGCCGCAAGATGGCAGGCTCTTTTGGGGTTAAAGTAGTAGAAGTGGAACCTGTAGAGCAGTTCCATGGCTTGTGGGTATCGAATCACGTGTCATGGATGGATATTCCTGTCGTTGGTACTGTGAGCCCAGCGTTCTTTTTATCCAAGGCTGAAATCGGTGAATGGCCTGTATTTGGCAAACTTGCCCATGCCGCAGGGACGCTTTTCATCGAGCGTGGCTCCGGTGATGCAAGCTCAGTATCGGCACAGATTGCTGACTTTTTAGCCAAAGGTTTTTCGATTATTTTCTTCCCTGAAGCGACCACTACTAGTGGTAAAAAAGTAAAGCGCATTCATGGAACATTGCTGCAAGCAGCCATTGACGCTGATGTGCCTATCAGACCGATCATCATCGCTTATGTCAATAAAGACGGCACACTAAGCGACGCATTGCCATACTATGGTAAGCTGACGATGAAAGAAAGTATGAAAAAAGTGCTCGATAGCAAAAACGTGACCGCTTATGTATTGCCACTCGCGCCTATAGACCCAGAAGGTCGTAACAAAAGCGAGCTGACCAATTTATTACAAGCACGCATGAATGAAGGATTGGCTGAGCTGCACTCAAGAGTCCTTAGCGCACCAGTTGAAGACTGATTACTTAAAGTTGAGCTAGTGTAGCTAATATCAGATAGTCAATAAAAGGGCGCAAATCGTTTCGATTTGCGCCTTTTTTTACAGGAGGTTTAATAGAGCACGCATAATATTATTTATTCAGCAGGCTCTATTAACATCCAATCTCTATAGAAGACCAACTATGGTGATGGATTAGGTTGCTGTGTATGCACTGCTTCAATCGCTTCTAATACATCTGATGTTAGCTCCACATTGACACTATCGATGTTTGATTTGAGTTGCTCAGTCGTCGTTGCCCCAATAATGTTGCTGGTGACAAAGTGACGAGAGTTTACAAAAGCCAATGACATCTGCGCCATGTCCAAACCTGCATCAGCAGCTATCTTGGCATATTGTTCGGTGGCTGATTTGGCTTGTTCATTCACATAACGACCGAAACGATCATACATGGTCAGACGCGCGCCAGTTGGACGTTTACCATCAAGGTATTTACCAGACAATACACCAAAACCAAGCGGTGAATACGCAAGTAGACCCACGTTTTCACGATGGGCAATCTCAGCCATACCAACTTCGTATAAACGGTTCAATAGGCTATATGGGTTTTGTACGGTAAGTGGTGGAATTAGACCGTTTTTATCTGCTTCCCATAGGTAGTGCATGAGTCCCCACGCGGTATCATTCGATAAACCATAAGCACGAATACGACCTTTTTTGATCTCATCATTCAGGGCCTGAATAGTCTCTAGAAATGGCGTTAAATCGTCTAATGACTGTGCTGCCATCTCTTCATCATAGCCGCGCTGACCAAAGAAATTCGCTTGGCGTTCAGGCCAATGCAGCTGATAGATATCGATATAGTCGGTTTGTAGACGTTCCAAATTCCCGTCAATAGCGCTGCTGATGTGATCGGCATTAAAGCGCGTTTGACCATCACGCAAAAAGTTCATTGGCGATATCTTGCTAGCGAGAATAACTTTGTCACGCTGTTTAGTCTTGTTAAACCAAGTACCCATAAAGCGCTCGGTATCACCTTGTTTGTCTTTATCTGGTGGTGACGGGTACATCTCGGCGGTATCCCAAAAGTTCACACCCTCAGAGAGCGCCATGTCCATTTGCTCATGTGCTTCGGACTCAGTATTTTGCTGTCCCCACGTCATCGTGCCTAGACAAATTTTAGATACTTTTTCATTGAGTTGCGGTAACGTTTGATACTGCATATAAGTCTCCCTTTTGGCTGTTTTTATCGATATTAATTTTTATCGTCGCTAGTTTTTATCTTAGTTAACGTTTAACGAGTTTTCGTTAGTTTTTAAACGGCTACATTAACTTGATGCCTGTGACACCAGGCGGTGTGACTTTAAAGATTTTTACTTTGAACAACACGTCTTGTCCAGCAAGCGGATGATTAAAGTCGACTTCGACTTGATCATCATCGATGGCACTAATCGTACCGGGCAGCGTGTTTTTCCCTTTGTCTTCGAACTCAACCATCATGCCAATTTCTGGATTGTCAGCGACTAGCGCAAACTGAGTACGGCTAAAATGTTGGATGTTTTCAGGATTCCACTCACCAAAAGCTTGCTCTGGCTCAAGGTGTGCGGTACGAGTGTCACCGGCGCGCAAGTTCATCAGTACTTGCTCAAAACCAGGTAACAAGCTCTCATCACCAATGGTCAAAGACACAGGTGCATCACGATTAAAGGTTGAGTCGATGATGGTGCCGTTCTCTAGTGAAACTTCAAAGTGCAGCTTAACGAGGCTGCCGTAAGCGATACGAGTGTCTTCGTTTGGGTTAATAAATTGAGATTGAGTCATAATAAAAAGCCATCGGTTGCTAGAATAGAAAATAATGCGTTTGATTAAAGTGTTTTTAATTGCAGTATTATAGTGTAAGAAATAATAAGCCATCTAAGACCAGATGTAAGCGTCAATAATGTAACGCAGATGGTGTACTATAATTGGCAATTCTAAAAGATATGAGGTGTCGGTAGTGAATAAACAACAAGGCACTGTCAAAAAATGGCAGGACGATAAAGGGTTTGGCTTTATTGAAACTGAAGCGGGCGAGTCTGTCTTCTTTCATGTGAGTGAGTTTAAGGCTCAGCGCCGTCCTAACATCGGTGAGGCAGTGGTCTTTAGCATTGGACAAGATGCGGAGGGACGCAAGCGAGCCACGCAAGTACAAGAGCTTGGGTTTGTACAGCAAAAAATGGCACAAAAAAATCATCAGATCCGTCAGCGCAATCAGAAACGTAGCCATCAAGCAGAGTTTGAAGCGGGCCAAAAGAAACGCTCGTTTCTTGGACTGGCTTTTTATGGTGTCTTAGCTTTATTAGCAGCGACAGATAAACTAAGCTGGCTAGTGGTCGGCTGGTACGTCGTGCTAGGGATTATTACTTATGGCATGTATGCCAAAGACAAAGCTGCTGCGCAAAGTGGCGACTGGCGTACGCCTGAGTCTAAATTACATATACTAAGCGCGCTTGGCGGTTGGGTAGGAGCATTGCTCGCCCAAACGTATTTACGTCACAAATCACAAAAGTCTGAGTTTCGAGTGACTTATTATTTGACCGTCGTTGTGAATATGGCAGGGTTGCTATTTTTATTAGCAGGTGGCGGCTTAGAGACTGTGACTGATTTATTATCAGAGTTGCTATAAATGAATAATTGCTTTCACGACTGGCAGCATTGCTACGTGTCTGACGAAAGCACTAAAACGATCGACAAAAAAAGGTGGGTTACGACTACGTAACCCACCTTTTTCGTTTATAAATTGCATTAATGTCTCTAGCTATAGACGATTATGACCGTGGCATTTCACGCTTCTTTTCCAAAAACAGCATATCAATGACAATCAATAGTACACCGATAGATATACCGATATCCGCGATATTAAAAATCGGATAATGCCAAACATCAGCATAATGCACATGGATAAAATCAATCACATGACCATGTAGTAAGCGGTCGATTAAATTACCAACTGCACCGCCCAATACTAAGGCTAGGCCAAAAGATAACAGCGTGGCTTTGCGTGGTGCTTTAATCAGATAGATGATTAGAAATAGCGACATTAGTAATGCCAGTCCTGAAAAAAACCACTTCTGCCAACCGCCAGCATCCGCCAAAAAGCTAAATGCCGCGCCATAGTTATAAGCCAATGTCCAATTGAGAAATGGCTCAATCACAGGTACTGGATCATGAAAGGTCAGTTTGGTTTCTGCCAACCATTTGGTCCACTGATCGATAATGACGATAACCAATGCCAGAATATACCATACAAAAGCACGACTGCCATTTGCCACCATTTTCGGGGTCTTGGTCAGGCGACTTCTAGGTGTAGTCGAGCTACCTGTGGTTGCATGAGCAGGCTTAGGCGAATGGTCAACCTTCACCTGCGGCTGCTGGTCATGCTGGCTTTCAGGTGAGTCTGTTGGGTTAGGCATAGTGACGTACCTCGCCATCGCCACTAACATTGGTCACGCAGCGCGCGCATAGCTCAGGGTGTGCGCTATCTGTACCGATGTCATCACGGATGTGCCAGCAGCGTACACACTTAGTACCAGTAGCCGCGCTTACTTGTACCACTAAATCTACAGCCTCTTCGGTATTGGTGTCGGTCACATCTTCTGTCTGTGTGATGCTATCAGCAGGTGCTTCGTTCATTGGCTTTAGTGCAGCGTTACTAGTAATTAGTACAAAACGAAGCTCTTCATCAAGCTTAGCTAAGCTCTCATACATTGCACCGTCAGCGTATAGACTCACGTCGGCAGACAAGTTGGCATTGATGATTTTTTCGCCACGTGCAGTTTCGATATGTTTGTTTACCATGTCTTTTGCGAACATGATGCGCTGCCAGTCATCGTTGCTGATAGCACTTAGCTCAAACGCTGGGAACTCGTACCATTCTTGAGTAAATACATAGCCGCCTTTATCCGCATCACGTTGGTTCAGTACTTCCCAAGCCTCTTGCGCCGTAAATGACAGGATTGGTGTAATCCAGCGAATCAGCGCATGAGTGATATGGTAGATAGCAGTCTGCGCAGAACGACGAGGCTGTCCATCTGCCTGCGTGGTGTACTGGCGATCCTTGATAATATCTAGATAGAAGCTACCCAAGTCTTGCGAGCAAAACGCAGTGACGTGCTGAGTGACTTGGTGAAAGTCCATCGCATCGTAAGCGCTAATGATTTGCGCTTGTACGGTTTGTGCGCGCTCAATGATGAATTTATCAAGGCTAACCAATTCATTGATATCAATGCTATCAGTCGCTGGATTGAAGTCATCGGTATTGGCAAGCAAGAAACGTAAGGTGTTACGGATACGGCGATACATATCGATCGCACCTTTAAAGACCGTCTTACCCGCGCTCATTTCATAACGATAGTCACTTGAAGCAATCCATAGACGTAGCATGTCCGCGCCTGTCTTATTGATCTCTTCTTGCGGCGTGATGATGTTGCCCAGTGACTTACTCATTTTGCGACCGTTTTCATCGACCACAAAGCCATGCGTCAGTACTTGCTTAAACGGTGGACGCTCATACATCGCTTCTGACGTCAGTAGTGACGTCTGGAACCAGCCGCGATGCTGGTCAGAGCCTTCTAGATACATATCAGCTGGATTGGTCAATTCATCACGTTGATCAAGTACCGCAAAATGCGTTGTGCCTGAGTCAAACCAAACGTCTAGTGTATCGGTAGCTTTGTCATAGTCAGCGGCTTCACTGCCTAAGAAATCTTCACAGCTAGCATCAAACCACGCTTCTACGCCGCCTTCATTGATTTTTTGCGCCGCAGTTTCCATTAGCTCAAGGGTGTTTGGATGCAGCTCGCCTGTTTCCTTATGCGTAAAGAAAGTAATCGGCACGCCCCACGTACGCTGACGCGAAATACACCAATCAGGACGACCCGTCATCATTGATTCGATACGATTTTGTCCCCACGCTGGCGTCCAGTTGACTGTAGGGATGTCAGCAAGCGCGCGAGCACGTAGGCCTTTGGTTTCCATATTGATAAACCACTGAGGCGTAGCACGGAAAATAATTGGTGACTTATGACGCCAGCAATGCGGGTAGCTGTGCTCAATTTTGGTATGGCTGATTAGATGGCCATTTTCATGTAGTGCAGCGATGATTTTTGGATTGGCTTTATAGATGTGCTCGCCGGCAAATACAGCAGCGCTATCTAAATAAACGCCCGTACCGCTTACTGGGTTTTCCACGGGTAAGTTGTATTTTAGACCAACGATATAATCGTCTAAACCGTGACCAGGTGCGGTATGTACCAGACCAGTACCACTATCGGTAGTTACATGATCGCCCAAGATGAGCGGCACTTGACGGTCTTCAATCAGTGGATGCTGAGCATGTAGACCTTCAAGCTCGCTACCTGAAACAGTTGCTAAGATACCGTTATTTTCTAGTTTTAGCTCACTCAATGCAGTTTCAACCAGATCAGCAGCCAGTAGTAAATTGCCCCTTGAAGTCGCGACCACACTGTAGTTATGTTCTGGATGTACTGAGATAGCTTGGTTAGCAGGTAACGTCCATGGCGTTGTAGTCCAAATAACAGCAGCGATGTTATCTGCGATATCTGCCAATGCAGCTACTTTGTCCGTACCGAGCACATCAAAGCTGACATAGATCGCGTCAGAGACTTTGTCTTGATATTCTACTTCTGCTTCTGCTAGGGCAGAGCTACAGTCCAAGCACCAGTTGACCGGCTTCATACCGCGAGTCACATGACCATTGTCATAGATTTTGGCAAGCGCGCGCACGATATTGGCTTCTTGATGGAAGTTCATAGTCAGATAAGGGTTGTCCCAATCACCAAACACACCTAAGCGCTTGAAGTCTGCTTTTTGCAATTCAATTTGAGTACTCGCATATTCGCGGCATAGACCACGGAATTCGGTTGCAGACACTTTTTGACCCACTTTACCAACCTTAGCTTCGACTTTTTGTTCGATTGGCAGACCATGACAATCCCAACCAGGGACATAAGGCGCATCAAATCCTGACAAGGTTTTTGATTTTACAATAATGTCTTTTAGTACTTTATTGACTGCGTGACCCAAGTGAATCTGACCGTTGGCGTATGGAGGGCCATCGTGCAAAATATATTTGGTTGCACCAGCACGCGCCTGACGAATTTTACCGTAGACGTCATCCGCTTCCCAAGCAGCTAACCAATCTGGCTCGCGTTTGGCAAGGTTTGCGCGCATCGCAAATGGCGTATCCGCAAGGTTCAGCGTGTCTTTGTAATCTTGGCTTGGTGTGTCAGTGCTTTTATCAGTCATAGAAGGTATCTTTTTAAAAGGTAGGTTTGTGTGTCGGTTCAAAACCGGATACAAGGCTCGATGTTCAATGTAGTGCTGAGGTTAATGCTGTGTCGATATTATTCAATTACTAATAGTAGGTATATTGCTCATCATAGTCGGTTTATCAACCATCATGTCAATAAATACCCATTGTCGCTCATCAGTCGGTAAATAGTTACGTCAATAATAAATGGTAACGAGACGATTGCAACATAAAATATGCTAGTAAAAATAATTCAAAAAAATATTTAGATCGGCAGCTATTATATGACAAAAAGGGTAGGGTAAAAAGAGCTGTGCGAGGTCGACCCAATTTTGTCCAATATCAATCGTTTATCTGTGTCATATATCATTGGTGAAGACATAGCTATAGGCCTTTTACACAATGACTTATTGAAACATAAAGTACGACTCAACTGCTAAAACACAGATGCTAACCACAAGCGCAGTTTCAATGACCATAATGGCTGAATACCTGTTAGCCCTTGTATCATCTCGCCATTCTCTAATACCACATAGGACGGTGTGACTTGTCCTTGCCAATCTGCAAAGATATTGCCTTGTTGATCATTTATGGTGGTGAAATCAAACTTATGTTGATCGAGGTAGCCGCGTAGCTCTTGGTTTGAGCCTGACTGTACGGCAATAGTGACAACGGGATAGTTATCTGCTGCTAGTTTATTGATGGTGGGCGAAGTAAAACTACAGACTGAACACCACGTACCCCAAAAGTATACCAGTGTAGGACGCTCGTGACTCATCGCTGCTAGATCGATAGTCTGTCCTTGGTAATCGGTCAGTTGCAATTGAGGGTTGGCAGGCATGACAGGTTGTCGCCACCAATTGACCACGCTATAGATTACAACAAACATGAGACCATATAACATTATCGTTTTAAATATCGAAACTATCTTTCGCTTCGACTGCTTCTTTGGCTTTACTTCTTTTTGCTCAATATCAGTCGTCATGACATCCGCTTTTTAGTTTGTATATTGTTTTCAGTTATTTTCAAATAATGGCTTATCGTTACTGCTTATCTTATCGTGATTGCCTATATGATCATTGCACAAAGAGTGGATAGTAGATAAAAATAAACGGCTGAAAATCAGCCGTATTATTTATAAAGTCTACTATAAGTGTGCGACGTCAACCGACCATAACTAACTACAATTAACTACGGCTTTTGTGCTCGGTTTTGTAATGGATCACCAATCAGTACGCTACCTGAATTTTCACGGCGCTGCTCATCACTCAACTTGCTCGCTGGCACTTTGGCCTTGCGCTTCCACTTTAAGCTGAACAAATCATCACGGCGGTCAATCAGGTTATGTACTGAGCCTTCGTGACGAACGTGAGTCAGCTTGTCCAAGTTTACATCAGAGAAGAATACCATCTCCGTGTTGGCAGTGGTCTCTGCCATAATCGCATCATGCGGGAACGCAAAGTCTGACGGTGAAAAAATCGACGATTGAGCGTATTGAATATCTAAGCTCTCAACTTGCGGTAAGTTGCCCACTGAACCACAAATCATCACATAGCATTCGTTTTCGATAGCACGGGCTTGCGCACAGTGGCGGACACGTAGATAGCCGTTTTTGGTATCGGTCCAGAAGGGCACAAACAAGATATCCATGTCATCAAGTGCCATCAGACGTGCAAGCTCAGGGAACTCAACATCATAGCAAACCAAGATACCGATACGACCCGCATCCGTGTCGAATACTTTGACTTCATCGCCACCTTCGATTACCCAAGCGCTGCGCTCATGCGGAGTAATATGAATTTTGCGTTGCTCTTCAACGGTACCGTCACGGCGGCACAGATAGCTGACGTTGTATAAGGTATCGTCTTCATCCAGTAACGGCATCGAACCGGTAATGACGTTGACGTTATAACTGACGGCTAAATGCGAGATTTCATTTTTGAACCACTCGGTATAACCTGCCAAAAATCGAATGGCAATATTTTGATCGGTTTCTTCGCACAGACCCATCAATGGCGCATTGAAAAATTCAGGTAAGCAAGCAAAGTCTGAGTTGTAATCAGCCATGATATCAACAAAGAACTCAACTTGTTGCAGTAATTCTTCAGGTGATTCGACTTCACGCATCTGCCACTGAATACCACCAATACGAACCTCAGACTTGCGAGTATTAGGCTTATAGTCTTTAGGCTCATAATAAATATTTGCCCACTCAAGCAAGGTAGCAAAGCCCTTTGACTGCTTATCATCTGGCAGATAAGCAGTCAAAATACGTTTAACGATAAAGCCATTAGACAGCTGGAATGACAAAGCTGAATCGTGAATTTCACGGCTTTCAACGGCATCAATATATTCACCTGGAGTCAGATCTTTATGGTTATGATAGTTAGGTATGCGTCCACCGGCTAAGATAGCGCGGAAATTCAACTGTCGGCACAGCTCTTTACGTGCATCATACAGACGTCGACCGAGACGGTAGCCGCGATAATCAGGGTCGATGAGCGCATCCAAACCATAAATGGCATCACCTTCTGGATTGTCTCTGATGATTTCTTTTTGCCCAATCAAATCGTCATAGGTATGCGGATTTGAAAACTTGGCATAGTCAACGCGCATAGAGAGCACGATACCAATCAGCTGATCGTGATCAAACAAGGCAATCTGGCCTTCTGGGAAAGCATCAATCAAAGTATGAATGGTTGTCTTTGACCATGCGCCACCCAAGTTTACATAGACACGATCCATCAATGCCTTTAATTGTGGATAATCTTTTTTCTTAATCTCAGCAATCGTGAGGTGAAAGTCATCTAGTTTTTCCATCTTACTCATAAGTTTCCTGTTTTAAATAGCTATTGAATGTAGTGGTATCACATAATGGTGTCATGGCACATTGATGTACCGATTTTTGTGCAAAAAAGTAATAAAAACATTCCAATAGGAAGATATTGTCGTTACAATAATTTATTGCCGTATTTACAATAGGTTATGTTGATATCTTAGGCCGTTTTACTCACTTTATTTAGTAATGATTTTGGCTAACATAGAGGACTAAAGGATAGCGAACGCCGCATTCTATACCACTTTATACCTATTGGGTTTGTGAGCACCGATAAGCGCCTAACTCTGCATTATCATTGTACCTGCGACTGTCTTGCTATTTATTATCTCAATATAGAATCTAAATAATATCTATCAGCACCTTTTGTTTTGCTTGTTATCATAGCAAGCTGTAACGGTAATAACAGTCTCACGTAGTAAATATTTGCTACGTTTTTGTGAGTCAATTTTTTGGTTCAACTCAGGCATAGTATTGTGTTGCTTGTTTCGTTTAGCCGTATCTCATCGGCTTCTTAGGATTATTTTATTATGCCTTTAAATCATACCAATAGAATCATGAAGTGGGATGACATAGATGACTCCGCTTTGGTTCAGTTGGTTTATGTCAGTACGCTGACTCTTGGCTCGCGTTTGAGCACCTCTATTTTTGATGAAGTAGAAGGTCACGCACGTAACTACAATCAGCAGCATAAAATCACAGGCACGCTATGCTACGGCAATGGTCATTTTCTGCAATGTATTGAAGGCAAAAAGTCAGACGTATTTAATCTGCAAGAGCGTATCTTTGTCGATAGCCGTCATAAAAATGTAGAAGTGTTGCTATTACAAGTCATCAATCATCGCAGCTTTGCCGACTGGCGTATGCGCTTGCTGTTTTTGGAGCGTTGGTTATGGTCCCCCGCGACCAAGAAACAGGCCGTACAATTATCTCCATTTTTACCATTTGCGCCGCACGGTTGGTCATCTGATCGGACCGAACAGTTTTTGCAAATTATCAAAACTTTCGATAGTCCACCTCATATTAAGGCGGCAGGTATTACTTATAATGCATTGGGTAATATGGTGCGTCATATCGCGGCACCGCATCAGGCATTTCTGATTATTCAAGGGTTTTTGAGCATACTACTGGTCGTCGCATTGATACTGTTATATTTATAGATTGTAGTTTTTGCGAATTATAAAGCCATAAAAAAGACGCTAGCTCTCGGGTTAGCGTCTTTTTTTTGGGTTAAGCGTTTAGAGTACTAATCACATATCAAAAATCTTACCACGGTTCATAATGTTGTTTGGATCGAATACTTTTTTGACTTCTCGTAAATAATCAATCTCCGTCTCACTGCGGCTATAGTGCAGGTACGGCTTCTTCGTCATACCAACCCCATGCTCAGCAGACACTGAACCGCCATATTTCTGTACCGTCTCAAACACGTATTTATTGACGACCTGACACTCTGCAAAGAAATCATCCTTATTCATATTCTCAGGTTTTAAGATATTCAAATGCAAATTACCATCGCCGATATGACCGAACCAACAGACTTCAAAGTCAGGATAGTTGCTGCTAACAATATGATCAATCTCTTCGATAAAGGTCGGTACGTGACTTATTAGCACCGAGACATCGTTTTTATAAGGGGTAAATACTGAGATGGTCTCAGAGATATACTCACGTAGCTTCCATAACTCTTCAGCCTGTGTGAGGTTTTGGCTCATGACACCATCAACAACCCAACCTTGCTCCATACAATGCTCAAATATGGCCATGGCTTTGTCCATGATTGGCTCATAAGGTGCTTCAAACTCTAGCAATGTATAAAACTTGGTACGTGATTCAAACGGCTCTTGTACTTGACCATGTGCCATCAGCTTATCAATCGCCACATCGTCAAAGAACTCAAACGCTGTTAAATCAATCTGTGCCTGAAAAGCAGAGAGTACGTTCATCACGTCATTGAAGCTGTCCATGCCAAGCACCATGACGTTTAAGTCTTGTGGCTGACGCTCAAGTTTGATTTGCGCATGAGTGACAAGGCCAAGTGTGCCTTCACTACCGATGAACAATTGGCGCAGATCATAGCCGGTGGCGTTCTTTACCATGCCGCGATTGAGATGCAAGATATCACCTTTACCCGTAACGACAGTCAGACCCATAATCCATTGACGGGTCATGCCATAGCGAATGACTTTGATGCCGCCTGCGTTGGTGCCGATGTTGCCGCCTATCTGACTAGAGCCTGCTGAGGCAAAGTCGACAGGGTAGTATAGGTCTTTTGATTCAGCGAATTCTTGCAACTGCTGGGTGACGACACCGGCTTCGACTTCAACCATGCGATCGGCAGGATAGAACTGTCCGATCTGGTTCATTTTATCCATGCTAACCACGATCTCACCGTTGGCTGCTACTGCACCAGCAGACAATCCAGTACGACCACCACTAGGGGTGAGGACGACGTTGTGTTCATTAGCTAGTAGCACAATAGCTTGTACTTGCTCGGTGGTCTTTGGAAAGACGATGGCAGCAGCAGCAGGAGCAAAGTGTTTGGTCCAGTCTTTACCCCAATGCTCTAAGCTCTCAGCATCAGTTTTGATTTGGGTCGGGTCGAAATCATGGGTATCAGTGAGCGTGCTCAAGATGGTTTGCACGGCATTGGTTTCGGATGTGTTTTGAGCGGTAGTTGGCGTCATGGTCAAATCTCAATATTGGCGTAAGCACGATGCTGGGGCTGCTTATTATATAGTGAAATAACTATAAATTCAGTGATGAGTCAGCTCGTAGAAGTAATAAGGGGGTGATAATTTTTACCTATAAGAAGAGGTAAGTAATAAATAACTGGTTCGATCGGTTTCAAACAGAATAATTCACTATAGCATAAAAATTTTTCAGGCTTGATAACCAATAATTCATCTAATCTGCTAACATCGACCTCAAATTTTGTGTAAGATATCGGGACTGTTTTCGTTTCCTCCATCATAGATTATCCAACAGTTAATCTTATAAAACAATTATAGGACAGTTCTCATATGGCGTTATCACTACAAAAAGACAAAATCCGGTTTTTATTGCTTGAAGGTCTACATGACAATGCCCTAAAAGTATTGGAAGGAGCTGGTTACCACAACATCGAGAATATCAGTCACGCCTTAGATCAAGACGAGCTGATCGAAAAGATCAAAGATGCTCACTTTATCGGTATTCGTTCGCGCACTCAGTTGACGCGTGAAGTACTTGAGCACGCACACAAGCTTATCGGCATTGGTTGCTTTTGTATTGGTACCAACCAAGTAGATCTAGACGCCGCTCGTGATCTTGGTATCCCTGTCTTTAACGCGCCATTCTCGAACACTCGTTCGGTAGCTGAGCTAGTATTGGCCGAGGCTATTATGCTGTACCGCGGTATTCCCGAAAAGAATGCAACCGTACATCGCGGCGGCTGGGGCAAGTCTGCGACCAACTCACACGAAGTGCGTGGCAAGACTATCGGTATCGTCGGTTATGGTTCTATCGGTTCGCAGCTGTCTGTCTTGGCAGAGAGCTTCGGTATGAAAGTCATCTATCATGATGCTGTGACCAAATTGCCACTAGGCAATGCGGTACAAGTTGGTAGCCTAGAAGAGCTATTATCAACGGCTGACATCGTGACATTGCATGTACCTGATGTGCCAAGCACTCGCTATATGATGAAAGCTGAGCAGTTCGCTCAGATGAAAGAAGGCAGCTACTTTATCAATGCGGCACGCGGTACGTGCGTCGAGATTGATGATCTAGCAGATGCGCTTGAGTCTGGTAAAATCTTGGGCGCGGCTATCGATGTGTTCCCAAAAGAGCCAAAATCAGCTGACGAAGAGTTTGAGTCACCACTACGTAAGTTTGATAATGTGATTTTGACGCCGCATATCGGTGGTTCAACACAAGAAGCACAGGCCAATATCGGACTGGAAGTAGCAGATAAGTTTGTTAGATACTCTGATCAAGGTGATACGGCGACGGCTGTGAACTTCCCAGAAGTTTCTATCCCGTTCAAAGAAAACTCGCATCGTCTACTACACATTCACAAAAACGTGCCAGGCGTACTGTCTCAGATTAACCGCCTATTTGCTGAAGCTGGTATTAACATCCTAGCGCAGAGCCTGATGACAGAAGGTGATGTTGGTTATCTAGTGATGGATGTCGATTACAATGATTCGACCGCTGCACTAGACCAGTTAAAAGATGTAGAAGAGACTATCCGCGTACGTATCTTATTCTAATATAGTCAATCCACTATAAAGTTGGATTAACTATATCAGTGCTAATAGCTTTGATAAGCATTGAAGATTTATCATAAAAAAAGAGAGGCTCTATTGATTAGAGCCTCTCTTTTTTATTTCACTTCTTTTTTATTGTACTAATGCTAAGTTTAGTTGGCTTTAGCGTTGTTTGCAGCTTCTGCTTGTAAACGAGCTTCCGTCTTAGCAGCTTTGCGTTTTTCTATGACATCCATCACATCGCTACCGATATGAGCTTCGCCGCGCTTTTTCGCTAGCTGCATTTGATGCTCACGCTCACGGAAACGCGCTTTTTGCTCATCGGTCGCTTTATCGATACAGTGTGGGCAGGATTCGCCTTTGATGTAGGCTGGGCTTTGCATGTCATCGCTAGTGATCGGCATACGGCAAGCAAAACACTGCTCATAGTTGCCTTTTTCTAAGTTGTGATTGACCGATACACGGTTGTCAAAAACAAAGCAGTCGCCTTGCCACATAGAGTCACTGGCAGGAACTTCTTCTAGGTATTTTAGGATACCGCCTTCTAAATGATAGACCTCTTCAAACCCTTGCTCGCGCAAATACGCAGTTGACTTCTCGCAGCGGATACCACCTGTACAAAACATGGCGACTTTTTTATGCTTGGTTGGATCCAGCTCTTTTGAGACGTATTCTGGAAACTCGCGGAACGTTTCAGTGTTTGGGTTAACCGCATTTTGAAAGGTGCCGATTTGCACTTCATAGTCGTTACGCGTGTCGATTAAGGTAACTTCAGGATCTGAGATCAACGCATTCCACTCGCTTGGCTTTACATAGCGACCAACGGATTCCAATGGATCGATATTCTCGACACCCATAGTGACGATTTCTTTTTTCAGTTTCACCTTAGTGCGATAAAAAGGCTGTGCGTCAGTATAGGATTCTTTAAAGGTAAACGTACCAATCGCCTCAATACTACGCAGGTAGTCAAGTACGGTATCGATACCTTGACGCGTACCAGAAATCGTACCGTTAATGCCTTCGCTTGCAAGTAACAACGTACCTTTTACATCGTGATCGAGCATAGTGTTTAAGATAGGCTCACGATATTGCTCAAAATCAGCAAAGCGCGTGAACTTATATAGTGCGGCAACGACGATATTATTAGTCACACTATCGTATACAGGGGCTGAATTGCTGTCAGTTATCGCGGTTTCTTTATTGATGCTCATGTCTTTCTCCTGCTGGCTAGGTCGCAAACCTAGTGCAATGATAATAAAAAAGTAGATAGGTATATAACATTATCTCAATTGTGGAATTGATTAATGCGCGCGTAGTGTAGCAAATTTTAGATGGGTTTTGAATAGTTTGTATTGCTTGGCTTGCTGTCATAGAAAACAAAAAAGCCCAGTAAAATACTGAGCTTTTTTTATATTCAATTCGTAGTACGAAAGTTAGATACTATTTACTCTGGAACCAAGTATCTGCTTTGCTACGAGCACTAGCGATATCATCACTTGATAAGTTCAATGCCAACTGACCAATTTTACCACGCGCTTTGTTACGGACTTTTTCATCTAGCATGCCATCACGGGCAGCCAAGTCATACCATTTATAGGCATCGACTAGATTTTTTTGCTTTTCATCTAATAGCGCAAGCGTATAGCTGGCACGGTTATCGCCACGCATTGCAGCTTTTTCTAACCAAAGACGGGCTTGTTGCAAGTTAGGCTGTACGCCTTCGCCACGCAAATACATGATGGCAAGGTTCAACTGAGCAGGAGCAACGCCTTGCTGAGCGGCTTTGGTATACCACTGGATTGCTTGTTGAGTATTTTGAGAAATACCTTCACCTTTTTGTAAGCGCTTGGCCAAATAGAACTGAGCGTGATCGTTACCTTGGGCGGCACGACTAGACAACTCGCTCACAGGCATGAGTTCAAAACGTGAGGTATCAAGCGGTACGTTTGATATTAACTCAGCATTGGCTAAACCAGCACAAGAAAATAATGCAGTAAACAACGCAGCTTTTAATAGTTTCATAGCAGCTCCAAAATTAGGCAGTTAATAAGCAAAAAAAAATTGTACCGCTAAACATTGTCTCGCTAAAGACAGTCAGACGGCGATAACAATTAGGTGGAATCTTGCGATATGAACTTACCTAATCATTAGCAAAAGGGGGTTGTCATCTCTAAATCAGAGATTTCACCCTAACTGATTAGACAAACGGTCGTAATAGTGGGGTGGCTGACAATATTTTGCTAGCTTAACACCCAAACTTACGAAACTCAAATACTAATTACAAGGTCTAATAGACGTTTGTACCTGATTGTCCTTAACAAAATCAGACAGTTACTAAAAAATTATATTAAGTTAACAATCTATTAAGGTTAATATCAGTACTTACAGCACTGTTTAGTATTCTATAAAACATAAAGACAGCTGAGCATTCACCGGTTATTTCTTGGTCACTCGGTAGATAGCGACGTCTGCTAAAAAGTTAGGGGCTTGTCTTATTAACGCTTTCATTAGCGGTGTGTGACCTTTCTCAGAATCGCTAACGGCAAAACGATTAATAATATGAATATCATGCTGCGCACATAACAGTTCAAAATCTTTAAAGGTACATAGGTGAATGTTCGGCGTGTTGTACCATTCGTAAGGCAGCGCTTCAGAGACGGGCATCATACCTTTTAGCCCTAAATGAATGCGGTTTTGCCAATGCGCAAAGTTAGGGAAAGTGATGACTGCTTCACGGGCAACTCTCAGCATATCAAGCAACAACTCGTCAGGTGCTTTTACTGCTTGTAGGGCACGTGCCATGACGACCGTGTCAAAGCTGTTATCAGCAAAGCGCGCTAGGCCATCGTTGAGGTCCTGCTCGACAATTGATAAGCCATTACCAATCGCCTCATTGATTTTGTCTTCATCAATCTCTAGTCCGTAACCTGTTACGCCTAGTTTCTGCTGTAAGTGGGCAAGCAGCTCGCCATTGCCACAACCTAAGTCCAGTACATGTGCTTGCGGCGCAATCCAGCGCTCTGCCAGTTGGTGGTCCATTCTCATGAGCGCTCTCCTGTGGCTGAGCGGCTAGGGGTAATAAATGGCGCAGTCAAAAATCCTTTAACCGCACCCATGTAGCGAGGAATATCAAATAAGAAAGAGTCATGTCCATGCGGCGCGTCAATATTGATATAGCTGACTGGTTTGCCAGTGGCCATCAGCGCATCGACAATCTCTTGCGAGCGCTCAGGTGCAAAGCGCCAGTCAGTGGTGAATGAAACGACTAGATACTGGCATTGTGTATGGGCAAAGGCGGCTTTGAGCGCAGAAAGCTCTTGCTGACGATCAGATTCAATATCCTCAATCGTCGTTACCGCATCTTCTAACTCACTCTGTGCATTCGCTTTGCTAGATTCGACTGACGCCGCGATTGAGTCTTCTATTTGCACTGCCGACTCTGTAGTATCTTTTGCTACCGTTGATGGATAGTCGCGCGTCGGATCAAAGTAATCTAAGGCTTTAGTCATGAGCAGATAAGTATTGGCATCGAAGTTTTCACTAAAGCGCTCGCCTTGATAGCGTAGGTAGCTTTCGACCTGAAACTCGACATCGTAGCCATACATGAATTTACCTGATTTTAAATCACGGCCAAATTTGGCTTTCATCGCGTCATCAGTTAAATAGGTAATATGCCCAACCATACGCGCCAATATCAGTCCGCGACGAGGATAAGTGCCTTCTTGTATATAGCGCCCGTCTTTAAAGTCAGGATCGGATAATATAGATTGGCGCGCCACTTCGTTAAAGGCGATATTTTGAGCAGATAGCTTTGGCGTACTGGCGATGACCACACAGCGCTTTAACCGCTCTGGATAATCAACAGACCATTGTAGCGCTTGCATACCGCCCATTGAGCCGCCGACAATGGCGTGCCAAACGTCGATGCCTAGACGATCTGAGAGCATTGCTTGGGTTTTCACCCAGTCTTTGATAGTGATCAGCGGAAAATCAGGACCATACACTTGCGGCTCATTGCTACTATTTGAATCAACGCTGTCCGAACTAACACTATCCGAGCCAACGCTATCTGGGTTAATAGTGGTAGGCCCTGTTGAACCAAAACAGCTGCCGATATTATTGACACACACCACATAGAACTGATTGGTATCAATTGCTTTATTGGGGCCAATCATATTGTCCCACCAGCCTGCTTTTTTGTCATCAGCGCTATGGAAGCCAGCTGCATGATGATTGCCCGATAACGCGTGGCAAATCAGAATCGCATTTGATTTATCGCGATTGAGCGTACCATAAGTCTCTACCATCAAGTCAAACGAGGGTAGGGTACGGTTGCATTCTAACGTTAAGGGCTCAGCGAAATGGAAATTCTGGGGCGTAACGACACCCACAGACCCTACGGCACTGTCGGTATTGGCTGAGCTATTAGGGTGAGGGTGTGAATTAGGATGCTGGTCACTGGTATTATCAGAGCGTGCGTTCAAAGCTACCTCGCAAGACTACAATCATCAATAAAATAAAAGCAAAATGGCATGTTGTTAACAGGCTATTTTACCTACACGGTTTTTATAAACTGGGCCTGCCTATTGTATGGTGATGCGCGTTGGAGTACAACCGTCGAGCGCGCCTTTCGAGCGTATCGATCATAGTTGGTATGTAAAATTCGCCATAGGCAAATAATGAACAAGCCGCTAGCATCAAGTAATCAAGAGTCAATAAATAGCAACTGCGTATCAAATTGTATAGGGGCGCTTTTAGCCCGCGTTATTAATAGATAAAATGCTACACTAATGAGGTGTTTATTCAACTGTGTCTTAACAGTATCGTCTCTTATTATTTTGACCTAACCCTTAATAACTTACTGCTAATAAAGTGCTGCTATGAAACCTAAATTGCCCCCACGTATTGCCGTTTTGTTAGTGAATCTTGGTACCCCAGATGAGCCAACGGCACCTGCCGTACGTCGCTACCTCAAACAGTTTTTGTCAGACCCACGAGTGATCGAGATTCCCAAATTCCTATGGGCTATTATTCTGAATCTATTTGTCTTGCCCAGTCGTCCTAAGCGCGTAGCAAAGGCTTACGCTAGTATTTGGGAAGGTGACTCACCGATTCGTAAAATACTAAAAAGCCAAGTTGAGCTATTAGAACCACGTTTGGCCGATAGTGTGTCACCATTTCGTGTCTCTGTGCATCCTGCGATGAGCTATGGTAATCCTGGTTTGCCTGATGTCATGGATGCGCTACGCGGTGAAGGGGTTGATCACTTTGTCATTCTGCCATTGTTTCCGCAGTACTCTGCCTCTTCAGGCGGTGCGGTATATGATGCGCTGACGAAGTGGACGCTCAAGCAACGCAACTTGCCAAATTATACAATTGTCAAAGATTACTTTGCCCATCCGCTATATATTCAAGCATTGGCCAACTCTATTCGCCGTTTTCAAGAGAAGCATGGCAAGCCTGAAAAATTGATGTTTAGTTTTCATGGTATTCCGCAGCCTTATGCTGATAAAGGCGATCCTTATCCTAAACGTTGTAAATGTACCGCTGCACAAGTGGCGCATGAACTTGGCCTGAACGATGACGAATGGATTATCAGTTTCCAGTCACGCTTTGGTAAGCAAGAGTGGGTTAAGCCGTATACTGATGTAGTGTTGGAAGATTGGGGTCAGTCAGGTGTGCGCTCGGTGCAAGTGATTAGTCCGGCGTTTTCAGCAGATTGTCTAGAGACACTAGAAGAGCTAGCCATTGAAAACCGTGATAACTTCCTTAATGCTGGCGGGCAAGAGTATCATTATATCCCTGCATTAAACCTTGATGAGACACATATTGAATTGCTTGAAGCGTTGAGTCTGCCTTTGGTAAAAGGTTGGGCTGGCACGTTAGATGGCTGGGTTTAAACAGTCGAAAGTCGCTATCGTGGTGAATTGAATAGCAAAATAAGAAAAAGCACGCTTAATATAGTTAAGCGTGCTTTTTTGGTTTAGAGGAGTAGGTCAACAATCGTATTAAGTTCTAAAAATCATCATCGTTGCTACGTTCGGCCGCTTCTCTATCAACAATATCCATGGCATCTGGATAATCGCTGTCATCAAGATTGTCCTGAACCAAAATCTCATCGACACGTGACTCATCGATATTTTGACGATGCGCAGGTGTTAGTCCTTGGGTCGCATCACTACCGACTTCAGAGTTATTGAATCCTGCACTATTATCAATCACATCATCGTTATCGATGGTATGCAACATAGGATTGTCCAAATCGACCAATTGGTCGTCTTGTTCATCCTGATTATTGTTACGACGATTACCGTCAATATGATCCATCTCTTCTGGTAGTGGGTTTTTTGAGTTTTCCATGAATAATTCCTTATTGTAGTTATTAAATGTCGCCATCATTAGAAGTAAAAATATCGTGCTGGCTTGTTAAAGCATCGTTCGTTGTAACGTGGATAATATGCTTCTCAGTTTGTACGCTTAATCAACTTTTCACTAGTAGCAAGGTGTGACAGGATGTTCAAAAAATGTAAGACAATGACTAGAACGCAAAACGACTACTCAAGATGAGTAGCCGTAATTATTTATGAAATTTATGCTAAGTCTTTGTACGATAGCCAGATCGCTACATAAATAATAAAACTTATAGTGTTAATTATTGGCATGGTCGAACTTATAATTTAACTTCTGTACTAGACATGACTGATAATCAGCCAGTTTACATCGCCATAAATAGGTCAAGGCGATACCATAAATGGCAGTCTCAGCCAGCTCTTCGACAATTTCCCCAAATGTATGCGGGAACATAATAGCGTTCTCGCCCATGTACTGAATGATAGCAAGTACAGTAACGCTAAGATAGAGCGAAACGGGCACGTGTTTTAGCACTGCCCATAGGTAATGCCTTGAGTAGACCAGCAAACCAAGTGCGACGAGATAAATAACGGTAAGGACGCTGTCCTCCCACCAGTCATAAGACTGGCCAAGCATCGAAAAATCGCTTGGAACTAGTAAGTCTGGTAGATAGTTCAACTCTCGACGAATGACAGAGACAAATATAAGTACGGCTGCCAGCCAAAAAGCCTTAATTTGTTTGACATGACTTTTCATAACATATTGTGAACTGCGCAATAGGCATATTATCAAAAGTATAATGCCAGGGACTTCAATGATGCCATCTGAACTCAAAATAACTGGCTCCTGCGTATCAAAAAGAATGTGTTAAAAACAAAAAAGTGAGCCCAAAGGCTCACTTTAAAGCAAAAAATATCGAATAGTTAGGGTGTAACAGATGACCTATTATAAACCCCGTACCTAGACATTACTGTTATGAAATATAACTAACTGGTCATAAGTGATTGTTAATATAAACAATATATAATGATTTATTGTAGTATCCATTATCAAAAACTCTCATATCTGCAAGGTACATCGATAATCATACCTTGCATGCTTGATTAAATGGCAGTGAGTGACTAATGCGCCTCATCCCAGTTTTGACCGCTATCAGTCTCGACTAATAAAGGTACTGCAAAGTCGACGTTCCAACCTTTTCCTACTGCCGTAGTCGTCAATACATCTTGCATAGCATCGGTAATTAGCTGGCTAACTTCGTCTACTTTATCGGCATCCACTTCAAACACCAATTCATCGTGAACCTGTAGCAGCATTTTGGCTTGCTCTTTTGGCAGCACTTTATCAACGGCAATCATAGCAAGCTTGATTAGATCAGCAGCAGAGCCTTGTAGTGGGGCGTTAATCGCCGCGCGCTCAGCACCTTGCTTGACCATACGGTTACTATGATTGATATCAGGCGTATAGAGCTTACGACCTAATATCGTCTCGACATAACCTTGCTCATAGGCGCTGGCACGCGTATTGATCATATAGTTTTTGACGCCTGGATAACGCTTAAAGTACATATCGATATAGTCTTGTGCCTCGCCGCGGCTCATCTGTAACTGCTTGGCAAGTCCAAAGGCACTCATCCCGTATAGCAGACCAAAGTTAATAGCTTTAGCATTACGACGTTCGGTCGAAGTGACGTCTGCGACATCTTTACCAAGTACTTCGGCAGCGGTGGCTGCATGAATATCTAACCCTTCGTTAAAGGCATGAGTTAGGTTTTTATCACCCGAAAAATGCGCCATTAAACGTAATTCAATTTGTGAATAATCGGCGGCTAAAATAACGCGATCTTCTGGTGCGATAAAGGCTTGACGAATTAAACGACCAGTCGCAGTACGAATTGGGATATTTTGCAAGTTAGGATCTGTCGATGACAAACGACCAGTGCTCGTTAATGCCTGATGGTAGCTAGTGTGTACGCGATCGGTTTCGCTATCTGCGACATTATCCAGCGCATCAGTATAAGTGCTTTTGAGCTTAGATAGTCCACGATACTCTAGCGTAATATCGACCAATGGATGATCGATTTTTGATAGTACCGCCTCACCAGTCGAGTATTGACCAGACTTGGTTTTTTTACCACCAGCGACGCCTAGCTTTTCAAACAGCATCTCACCTAATTGCTTAGGAGAGCCTAAGTTAAACTCTTCACCAGCTACTTCATAAGCGCGCTTCTCTAGGGCGATGATTTCTTCGTCGAAGCGTTTTGATAGCTCGTTTAAGAATGAACGTTTAATCAAAATACCATGCGCTTCCATTTGGCAAAGTATCTCTGCTGTTGGAATCTCTAGCTCGTGTAACAGTTTGGCATTATTGGCATCGTTAGCCAGCTCAACGCTGAACACGTCAAATAATTGATAGGTGATGTCGGCATCTTCACACGCATAGTCGCTCGCGATATCGATGGCCACTTGGTCAAAGGTAACTTGCTTAGCGCCTTTACCTGCCACATCTTCAAAGCTGATGGTTTGCGTTTGTAGATAATGACGTGCCAAATCGTCCATACCGTGGCGAGTGGCTGCCGCATTGATGACGTAGCTGGCAAGCATGGTGTCCATTGCCCAGTTATTTGGCTGCTCATGTATGGCGCCAACTAGGTCGATATCGTAGTGAGCGAGGATGTGCGCATCGTACTTTAGATGCTGACCGATTTTACCGATATTTGGGTTCTCTAAGATAGGTTTTAAGCGAGCTAATACTGTATCGCGATCAAGTTGCTTGGCAGTTAGCTCATCACCTTCTAGGCTATGCGTAAGCGGAATGTAATAGGCTTCGTGTGCTTGCAACGCAAAGGATAAACCGACAATTTGTGCATCACGCCAATGAACGCTAGTGGTTTCGGTATCAATGACAAAATGCGGAGCAGCTTCTAACAATTCGACCAAGCTATCAAACGCTGGCTCATCGAGTACAGTGTGCCACGCTTTATCATGGTTAGTGCTGTCTTTGATGTTGTCGCTCTTGGTTGATTGGAGCGATTTTGCCACCTGTGCCTGTGACTCCGTATCGGCTTGGCTATCAGCAACACTTTTAGAGCCATTGGCAGGATGATTTGGATGGTCAAGCGATGCCAGCTCATTTCTAAACTCAAGCTCATTATATAATTCACGCAATTCATCTATATGCGCACAAGGGTCAGTATTGATTTTTAGGTCATTCCAATCTTGACCGATTGCTAAGTTAGTGACGATGGTGGCTAGCTTTCGATTAAAAGGAATATCGTCAGCGTGTTCAATCAGACCTTTCGCCCCGCGACCTTTAATAAAGCCAATATGCTTGAGCATATTTTCGATATCACCATACTCAACGAGTAGGTCTTTAGCGGTCTTTTTACCGATGCCAGGTACACCTTTGATACCGTCAGAGGCATCACCCATGAGCGTCAAAAAATCAATCATTTGGTTTGGGTTAATGCCGAACTTATCGATCACCGCTGGTGTATCCGTGACTTTACCAGTAAAGCTGTCTTCTAAGATGACGCAATCATTGACCAACTGCATCATGTCTTTATCGCCCGTTGAGATGACCACATGGTGACCTTGCTCGACGGCACGATAGGCAAGTGTACCGATGATATCATCGGCCTCTGCACCCTCGATACGTAATAGCGGAATACCCAAGGCGCTGACCAAACGATGAATATAAGGAATTTGCTCTACCAGTTCTATATCGATAGGCGGACGAGCGGCCTTATAGTCAGGCGACATATGATGGCGAAAAGTCGGTGACTTTGTATCGAAGCAGACGGCCATATGAGTAGGGTGATAACGACGCATCAGTTTTAGCAGCGCATTCAAGGTACCGCGAATCGCATTGGTGATTAGACCCTGCGAGTTTTGCATGGTCTTTGGGAGGGCATGATAGGTGCGAAACAGATAATACGAGCCGTCGACTAAGATAAAGGGCGGCTGATCTTTGTCTACGTGACTGGTATCCATCAGTGCCACATTTGGCATATCGTCAAAATTCGGTAAGGTTTTAGGATCGAGTGCTTGATGGGAGTTGTGGTCGTTATCGGCGGTATTGTCAGCTATATTATCAGTCATAAAAGTCACTTATCAGCTATTAGATAAAAATATGTCCTTATTATAACGATAAAAACAGTGCGTGCCGAACTGCTTAACCGTTACGAGATGTTCTGGCGGTTTTATTTTTTCACCAAAATTTCAAACAAAAAAAGAACCCAGACCAGCTGAGTTCTTCTATAATTAACGTATTTTTAATTAACTACTTTCTTAATTAATCATTGATAATGAGTCTCATAATGCGTTACTTTACTTCTGAGGTGACTTCAACATCGATGTTGCCGCGTGTGGCTTTAGAATATGGGCATACTTGGTGCGCTTTCTCGACCAACTGTTGAAACTCGTCAGCTGACAGGTCTGTATTATCAGCGATGACATGGATTTTTACGGCAAGCTTATATTCGTGATTGTCACCTTGTAATAGGTCTACAGAGGTCTCAACAGTTGAGCCAAATGTTGCGCTTTCCATCTTTTTGACTACGCCTAAGGCGCCATCAAAACAAGCGCCATAACCCATTGCGAGTAATTGCTCAGGGTTATTACCTTTTTCATTACCGCCTGGTGGTACCATATTGATTTCAAGATCACTATCGCTTAAGGTTGCTGTACCCATGCGGCCGCCAGTAACAGTAGATTTGGTAGAGTATAGAGATTTCATGACACATCCTTTGTTGTGAGTTTTTATGTTTATAGTTGAGTGGTAAAACTTAATATGAAACCTAGCATAACAAATCGCTCACGCAGCTCAGTGCATAGAGAGTAAATATATACTGCTAGTTTGTAAATGAGATTTTGAGCACAGTTTTATTCGTTTCTAGATTTACAAGCTTATCGTACAGACGTTGAAGAGGTACAATAGCGGTAATGAGCCATATATACGTTATCAGTACGGATAATAGAAATCTAAATCATAAGGACATTGTTCGATGAATAGAGTGGTTGCGATATCTGGTGTTTTCTTCTGGACAATACTTGCTTTGATAGGCTGCGAAGTAGATGACGGCAGTTATGGTTCTGACAGCGACAATATTACGTTGACGAGCTTTGCCAATAGTTACGATAGTAAGGCCAACGATACCGCTATTGCACGCATCGATGAAACCTATCGCACAGGCGCACGCAACATCAAAACTACCAATCTCATCAACAGTTATAGCAATCAAAGCCTGAATGATTTAGACAGAACGGTACTGGCAGATGATTTCGAGGGTCGACTTGAAAATAAAGACATCGAGGTTAATAATCGGACGGTCAAACGCCCCATATATGAAAAAAACACCAACAATCAGCTAGACTATCAAACTACTTATAAGACGCTCAATTTGTCGGGTTTGCGTGCGAACAGCTATGTTGCTAGTACAAATGTGAACAATAGATACGGTATTATTACCGACTTAAACAACTATTCTGAAATTCCGACCAATGTTGCCTTTCCTGAAGGGTCAGTTTGTTATATCCCTGTGGTAACTAGTGAGCGCTGGTTTTTGGCATTTAATGAGAAAAACAAAAGCGGATACGCTACAATAGATGAATGGCTTGATGCAGCCAAACAACGCTCTAGTGACAACAGAGATCATAGAACCTCTCAGTTCGGAGTGGGCATAGGCAATCAGAAACAAGCCGCGCAAGTCATGTTTTTTGAGTATGATGATCAGCCTGCTTATGAATATAGCGGTGTTGAGTATGGAAAAGACGTCTATGAGGCAAACTATGTCGCCAAAGGTAGCACCGACCCGAACACAGACAGTCGTTTTGACGTAGTTGATTGTACAATCGTCAATGAGATAGCTGGCGACTTCTTGGCTGAGCAAATCGAACGCTACTATTGAGATGAATTGATGACTATTAGTCGTGCTAATTAAGCAGGATGATCGTAATTAAAAAGCCCAAAAACACGCTTCGTTTAAATAACGGGGCGTGTTTTTTTATACGCTAATTCTGCACCCTGATGCTAAATCCGCTACAATACGCCCATTATTTATTTTATTTATTTAGAGTCACTTCTAAATCACATAACTGTTGAAGCTGAAAATTATGAGCGTAGATCCAAAGAAATTAAACAAAGAAGTTGCTAAGCGCCGCACCTTTGCCATCATCTCGCATCCCGATGCTGGTAAGACCACCATGACCGAAAAACTCCTGTTGTGGGGTCAAGCGATTCAGGTAGTGGGCGAAGTAAAAGGCCGTAAGACAGATCGTCATGCAACCTCAGATTGGATGAGCATGGAGCAAGAGCGTGGTATCTCGATTACGACGTCTGTCATGCAGTTTCCGTATAAAGACCATATGGTCAACCTACTAGATACCCCAGGTCACGCCGACTTTAGTGAAGATACTTACCGTACTTTGACCGCAGTGGATAGTGCGCTGATGATGGTCGATGGCGCAAAAGGTGTCGAAGAACGAACCATCAAGCTGATGGAAGTGTGTCGTATGCGCGATACACCTATCATCTCATTCGTCAACAAGCTAGATCGTCAGATTCGTGAGCCGCTTGAATTGCTTAGCGAAATCGAAGCAGTGTTGAAAATCAAATGTATCCCAGTGACTTGGCCTATCGGTATGGGTCAAGACTTCATCGGTGTCTATCATTTGACTGAAAATAAAACTTACTTTTATGAAAAAGGTAATGGCGGCAAGATGACGGTCTCTGAGACCCGAGAAGGCTACGATTATCCAGATATCCGTGAGCGTCTAGGACAGTTGATGTTTGATGCTTTTGAAGAGTCGCTTGAGCTGGTACAGATGGCGCTAGAAGAGTTCAGTGTTGAAGCGTTTTTGGCTGGCGAGATGACGCCAGTATTGTTTGGCACAGCATTGGGTAACTTTGGGGTAAACATGGTACTTGATACCTTGGTCAAATATGCACCGCCACCAAAAGCCCATCCAACGACTGAGCGTGAAGTATCAGCCACTGAGACAGATTTCACAGGCTTCGTCTTTAAGATTCAGGCCAATATGGATCCGCGTCATCGTGACCGTATTGCGTTCTTGCGAGTGTGCTCTGGTAAGTACGAGAAGGGTATGAAAATGAAGCATGTGCGTCTGGGGAAAGACGTACGTATTGCTGATGCTTTGACCTTTTTAGCAGGTGACCGTGAGGCGTTAGAAGAAGCCTATCCGGGTGATATCATTGGTTTGCATAACCATGGCACCATCTCTATTGGTGACAGTTTCACTGAAGGCGAGGAGTTGAGCTTTACGGGTATTCCGCATTTTGCCCCTGAATTGTTCCGCCGTGTGGTATTAAAAGATCCGCTCAAATCAAAAGCTCTGCAAAAAGGTCTTCAACAATTAAGTGAAGAGGGCGCAACGCAGGTCTTTATGCCGCAGATTAATAATGACTTGGTCTTAGGCGCAGTCGGTGTCCTACAGTTTGAAGTGGTCGCGCATCGTCTAAAAGAAGAGTACAAGGTTCAATGTACCTTTGAGCCAGTATCGATAGCTACGGTACGCTGGATTCATTGCGATGATGAAGTAGCATTGGCAAAGTTCAAGAAAAAAGCCCATGACCAATTATCATTAGATGGTGGTGGTTATTTGACTTACCTTGCACCGTCACGCGTCAATCTCCAGCTGATGCAAGATCGTTATCCAGAAGTGACTTTTAGCAGTACGCGTGAGCATTAAAATCAGCCACATCGCTGTATTGTTTATCTATTAAGACACGCTAGCCGTGTCTTTTTTATTGTCTGTTATTTATGTGATAAATGCGAGGAGATAAGCATTTAATTGTCAACAGAACCTTAAAAACACAAACAGTGTTCCTACAATACAGTGCAATTGTTACGGTAGAATGATAAACAACATTTTATATTTATAAAAGAGGACATATGCACACTACGACTCAAACTGATGATAAATCTATATCGGCTGATCTATTTTCGATAAAGGTAAGCCAGAGACGTTCAATTGCTATGTTGACTGGCAGCCTATTATTAAGTGCCGTTAGTACGTCGGTAAATGCAGGAAACTTTATTAGCAGCACTGAATATCTACCGTATCAACTACCCAGTAATATACAAGAGACGTGTGACAAGCGTGATAACTGTCCAGAGATTGAAGTTAAATATCTCAAAAGCAGTCAAAACTGGATAGATGAGATTGCCAATGCCCGTATCGATAACTTAGTCGTCAATAGTCAGATGACAGAGTCAGCACCTATTAAGGGTAAAATCAGCGAAAAAGAAGTTAAAGATGCTCTTGATAGCTTTGTGAGTTCGCAATTCCAAGATATGCCTGATGATGTGTCATGGGGTTATAATCTGATGGTAGCGCCCAATTATCTAGGTCATGTCGATGACTTTGAACTGTTTGAGATAAGCTCTTACGTCTATACTGGCGGTGCACACGGCATGCCTTATAGCGAGTACCTAGTATTTGACCCAAGTACCAAAAAGCAAGTCACGCTTGACGACATGCTTATCTCAGGTAAAAAACCTCGTTTTAAGGCGCTTGCCTATGATGCGTATAAAGTGTGGGTTAAAACGGTTGCCGAAGACGTGAGCAGTTATGAGAAAAACTGGCCATTTACGTTGAGCGATAATGTGACCTTGACTGATACAGGCGTTAGCATTCGTTACCAGCATTATTCTATCGGCCCATATGCTTACGGTATGCCTATTCTTAATATCCCCTATAACAAGCTCGACAAAGTTATAAAACCTCACTTTATACCAAAGTAAATACTGTATGGTGTCTGAGGAAAGTACTTAATAAACCGTGCTAGGCAACTATTATTAAAGAAATAGCGACAATACTTATCACAAATTGGCAGTAATATTTTAGAGTTATTATTTTTAGCATCATTGGATATTCAATAGAAAAATAAGGAGTTATAACATGACAAACGAGACAGAAAGTACGAATACGGCAGCAAGTACAACTTGGCAGCTGAATGCATTGACCGAAGCGCTAGGTGACCTAACACTGACGGTTAGTGATAGCTTATCTATAGGTCGTGGTAGTGATAACGACGTAGTACTAGGTAGCAAGCAGGTCTCTCGCAACCATGCAGTGCTCAGTGTGCTAGATGGTCAGTTGTACGTGAAGGACTTAGACTCTTCTAATGGCACGTTTATCAATGAGCAACGTATTGCAAATAATGAATCTAGTCATCTAAAGGCAGACGATACGCTTGGCTTTGCAAGTTTTAGCTTTCAAGTACAGGAATCTACTGCACCTGTGACGACGTCAGAGAGTAAAACGCTAGCGCCAGTGACCACAGAAGAGCCAGTAGCAGATACACATGAGAATGCTGACACGGCTACTGTGCTAGAAACTCCTGCCAGTGAGCCTGTGACCGAAGAGCAAGTAGTTGAGGAAAGCGTTCTTGAAGAAGATCCAATCAAAGAGCAAACAATTAATGAGCCCGTGATTAAAGAAACTGGTATCGAAGAAATGTTACCTGCTACAGATGATACTGTACCTGTAGAACCTTTATCTGTAGATGCCGGCTCAGATATGACCGAAGACTCAGTAACTTCTACGCATGAAACCGTTGAACCAGTTATTGAAGAGCTAACTACTGAAGAAGCCGTTGCTACAGAGCCAGTTGTCAAAGAAACAGGGATTAATGAAGTACTGTCTGACGCGGAAGCAGCATCGCCTAAGCCAGTAGAAGAAACGCCAGTTGCCACAGAAGGGGTGGATGACACATCTGTACCAACAGCAACTGAAACAGAGGCTGTGACGTCTACAGAGTCATCACATGCAGCATCTACTGATAGCGCGCCAGTGGTAGAAGAGCAGCCAGCAGTGCATGAAGAGCCAGCAGTCCAAGACGAACACGACAAAACAACAAAAACAGAGTTACAAGAAGAAGCTGACCCTGAAGTTTTAAAAGCCAAACAAGCAGCTAGTGCACAGTTTTCAGGCACGGCTAATTTAGGGCAGCCGCGCGATCTTGGTACCGAAGGCAATAATGCGATGGATCAAGAAATCAGCAACCCTGCCCATGCAGGTCATGTAGAGAAAAAAGCAAGCGGTGGCTGGTTTATATGGGTATTTGTGACCATTCTAATTATCGGTTTGGCCTTATGGTTGTTTAATATGGGCGGTGCATAATTCAATTTTACACTAGGTCTTTGTCGTAATTTTTGATAGAGAGCCTTGTTGTACTTACCGTTTTTTAAACAAATGACTCATTATAGCGTCGATATTTTAGCGAATATTGGCGCTATATTTTATAGAGCAGCTTATAGTTTATGATTGCCTATAAGGTGCTAAGAGAGCGCTATTATGATGACTTTTGAAGAATACCAAGCTTTTAGAGATAGAGGCTTTAGTCACGCACCACTAGTAAAAAAACGTCTGATGGATGCGCAGACTCCCGTATCTGTATTCTCCAAAGTACGTGATCTAAACGGCTCTGCCTATCTGTTTGAGTCTGTAGTAGGCGGTGAGCGCTGGGCACGATACTCCATGATTGGATTGGGTAGCGATCTGATTTTGCAGTACGCTGATGGCAATATGACGACCAAACGAAACGATCATATTGATACAGAGTCAGTAGAGAATCCCTTTGATTACCTGCGTGAGCTGATGGCACAATATCATATGCCAACCGCTGAAGATGTGCCAACGATGCCGAGCTTTAGCGGCGGTCTAGTCGGTTACTTTGGATACGATATAGTACGTGTTATTGAGCCAAGTGTCGGCTTATCTGATGCGCCCAATCCAATGTCGATGCCAGATATGTGGCTGATGCTTTCGATGAGCGTTATTGTATTTGATAATTTAGAGAATACGCTGTCAATCATCGTCTATGCTGATTGCCAGTCTGAGGATGGCTACAGTTCAGCTATTCGTGAGCTAGAACAAATCGAGGAAAAGCTAGCAGAACCATCCAACCTGCGTGCCCCTGTAATGCCTACGCCTAAATTTATATCGCAAACAGGTGCCGAAAAATACTGTAGCGATGTCAATAAAATAAAGGATTACATCGCCGCAGGTGACGTCATGCAGGTAGTGCCAGCGCAGCGCTTGACAGCGGACTATACAGGCGACTCTCTAGCCGTCTATCGTGCGCTTCGCTACCTAAACCCATCACCGTATCTGTTTTTAGTGCATGGCTATACACTCGACGATCACAAACGCTTTGATATTATCGGTGCTTCTCCTGAAATCCTATCCCGTATCGAAAATGGCAAAGTGACGGTAAGGCCGCTGGCAGGGACACGGCAACGTGGCCGAGATGAGGCTGAAGACCTAGCGCTTGAGCAAGGTCTGTTAAATGATGAGAAGGAAACGGCCGAGCATTTGATGCTCATTGATTTAGGTCGCAATGATATTGGCCGCGTTTGCGAGTATGGCAGTGTCAAGGTCACAGAAAAGATGTTTATAGAGCGCTACTCACAAGTGATGCATATCGCATCTAATGTTGAGGGTACGATACGAGCTGACAAAGATGCACTAGATGTATTTTGTGCCACTTTCCCAGCTGGGACGCTATCAGGTGCACCCAAAATCCGCGCCATGCAAATTATCGATGAGATAGAACCGGTGCGCCGAACAGTGTTTGGCGGTTCAGTAGGTTATTTAGGTTGGAATGGTAATATGGACACTGCCATTGCTATCCGTACTGCGGTGATGCGCCGTGGTGAAATACATATTCAAGCCGGAGCAGGGGTTTTTGCTGATTCTGTACCAGAAAAAGAATGGGATGAAACCAATAAAAAAGCATTGGCCTTAATAAAAGCGGTAGAAATGGCCTGTAATGGCTTGCGTATTCGCTAATTAAATAGCCAATAATGTGATAAAAATAAGGGCTGCAAGTAAAAAGCCAATTTATTGCCATATTTTTATTTATAAAAAAACCAGCTTAATCAGTAACTTAAATATTCATATCAAATTAATTTAAAAAAAGATGAAAAAGTACTTGCGCATCTCAAAAAATTTGATAGAATAGCCACCACTTTAAGAGAACAAGCCGACTTAGCTCAGTTGGTAGAGCAACTGACTTGTAATCAGTAGGTCGCCAGTTCGATCCCGGCAGTCGGCACCATCTCTCTTAAAGTAGCTTTTTATGAATTTGTCTTAAATGTAAGTCATTTTTGTTCAAAGCAACCTAAGGTGGGGTTGGGGAGCGGTCAAACCCAACAGACTGTAAATCTGTCGCGAAAGCTTCGAAGGTTCGAATCCTTCCCCCACCACCATATTTTCTAAAGTTTGTCATAGCGCCAAGCATACTCTCTATATCTCATAACTCTCGATTAGAGTTATCCTGAATAAGAGTAAATGCGGGTGTGGTATAATGGTAACACCTTAGCCTTCCAAGCTAATGACGCGGGTTCGATTCCCGCCACCCGCTCCATATATACACCATCGCAAAGCATAACAATAAATCATCACGAGAGTCAGTAATTATTGCTGCATCGTGATATTTTTTTTAGTGCAGTTCAAGGTTTCAATATACGCTCATATAGCTCAGCGGTAGAGCACTCCCTTGGTAAGGGAGAGGTCTCGAGTTCAATTCTCGATATGAGCTCCATTTATTGTTTATACCTTTTATGCTTGTTTTGCTATTTATATAACTTTGCGTCGATATCGAAATTATAGAATATTGAAATATATAACAGTAGTGCGGTAGACAATGATTCAAAGGTGACACTGAGGTGTTGCCTTTTAGTGCTGTCAGTATATTAATAAATATTGGTTTTGATGGTCTTA
>NZ_PJAT01000091.1 GCF_002836715.1 Psychrobacter sp. 4Dc | reverse complement strand
GTATTGATAATGGTGTGATAAACAATCTATCTAAATAGTTAAATGATAGTGGGTGACGTGTTTGATTTTTTGACCCAGCAACTTTAATAACGCTGATAGCGTATGAATAATAACGTGCGAGATTTTAACTCATGTCTATAAAACTGACGTCCATACCTATCGATTGTACGCTAATGGCCATTGGCCTGCGAGCACGTCTACCACTGGCTATAGCAGGGTTATTGCTCTCGTCTCAAACACAGGCATTTCTACCAACGCCGCTGTCCGTCCTAGAATCAGATACATTGTCACCTGACGCATCTAGCACAGCACCTACTTATTCTCATTCAGATGCATTATCTGAGTCGGGTAGCATCAGTAGTGCTGAACCTAACATTCAAAATAGTACTTTATCTGAATCAAGCTTAGAGACAGAGCAGCTACTATCGACATGGCGTCAACAAGTAAAAACAGACAAGTTGGCACAGCATACAACATGGCGACGCTTGTTGTATTTTTACGATGATAAAAACAGTGTATTGGGTAAAAAGAAAACCGAGAGTTTGGTTAATGATCCGAGCTTTTTTTTAAGTAAAAATGGTCAACGAGATTCAGGTGCAGAATTGGATGCGATGCTTGTAGCACTTGCACAAGAGTTGGTGTCATCATCAGCAACTGATAACGACCAAGCCAAAACTGATACCAATAATAATTCTGTCTTATGTCGTTTTCCAGCACGAGTGGCATGGTTGACAGAGGCGCTAGCGATCGATGCTGCAAGTCTATCTGCTGACTGTCCAGAATTGGATGAATGGATGTCGACATTAGCGCCTGAGCAGCTATCTATTATGTTTGCGCAGGAGTACTTGGACAATCCGCTCTCTGCGTTTGCTCATACGCTGTTACGCATTGACTCAAAAGCGAGCATCGCTGATCCAAACCAAATCGATAAGGCTTATGCACTGAACTATACGGTAGACGGTGATCCAAACGACAGTTTCCCGATCTATGCTACCAAGTCAATGATTGGCAGCTACAACAGCGCTATCGAAATTGATCCATATCCAGAGATGCTAGCGAAATACCTGCAAGATGATGAACGTGATACGTGGACATATCAGTTGAGTCTGACGCCGGAGGAAGTTCAGCAGATTATGCGCCACGTTTGGGAAACCAAAGCATTAAAGATGCCTTATTACTTTACCACGGACAATTGTGCTTCTGAGATTCTGCGTCTTATTGATGTGGTCCGTCCACAGCAAAACTTACTGAGCCAATTGTCTTACGCAGTCGTGCCTTCTGATGTGATTCAGCTATTAAATGATGAGCAGTTGCTGGCAAGTACCACTTATACGCCTGCTGATAATACCGTACGTCAATCTCAGCTCAATGAGAAAAAACAACAGCGCGCAAAGTTGGGCTATCACAATAGTGCCAAACAAACCGTGAATGAGATCAAGTCTGCGCAGCTCAACCCTGTATCGAGCATGTCAGCTGATGGGCAAACACTGCTCAAGCGTCAAATCGACGTATCGGATAATAATCCGATAGACAGGCATCCGCTACAGTTGGGTACGATAGGTATAGGGCAGCGTGGCGACAATGACTATATGGATATTGGGTTTCGAGCGGGGTTTCATGATACGCTTGACCACGCCTCAGGGTATCCACAGTTTTTTAATTTAGAAGGGCTGGCTGCGACATTACGATTGTATGACACAGATGATAATAAGCCCAATCAGCCAGACAATGTGGTCTTGCAAAACGTTACTTTGATTCGAGGCCGTTCTTTTAACCCTGTCAATGCTGCCAAAAAAGGCAATACTTGGGGCGCCAGTATCGAGGCGACGCGAGTAAACGATGGCTCGCAAGAGGCAGGTACGGATCATTTGGTCGGCAGCGTGGGTTACGAAAAAGGCTGGTCATGGGCATTTGGTACACCAGCCGCAGGTACTGGTGAGATGCCGCCGCAACTGTGCTATACGTTTTTGGCAGGTACAGGGCAAGTAGGACGAGGTATCAATAAAGGCTTTCGTCTAGGCGCAGGTATCAATGCAGGCTGCCGTTATCAGATTAACAATCAGTTACGCGCGCAAGCTGAATTGCAATTGCCATATTGGTATCATGGCAACAACGATGAAACCAACGTCCGTGGTCATTATTGGCAACCAGTCTCAAGCTTAGGACTGCAATATGACATTGATAAAAAACAAGCACTACGTATTAATGCTAATTACGAATGGCAAGAACGTATCGATGCCAATGATGATATACAGCTATCATACAGACGATACTTTTAGTCACTGATTTAGATATTGGTTTAGACACTGATTTAGCCGTTGATTTAGGCATTAATTTAAACAAAATGGCTTCTAAGTGCTGTAATCGTTGCATAAAGGAAGTTGTATAAAGGGAAACATGCTTTATGAGTACGCAAAATTTACTAATTATCGGGCAAGGTGATATTGGCCTACCAGTGACCAATAAACTCGCCCAAGATGGCTATTGTGTGACTGGGCTGGCTCGTAGTGAGCGCGAATACTATGATTTGGTAGATAGTGCAGGTTTTTTGCAGGCTAATGCGTTGACTTTGACTGCTGAGCAGCTACAAGCATTTACTCATATTGCGATTATCGTCACCCCTGACGAGTATTCAACCAGCGGTTATCACGACAGTTATCTAGCGATTAGTCAGCATTTGGCAACGCTTGCTCCACAGCTTATTAAACTTGAACGTGTGGTATTCATTTCTTCTACTGGTGTCTATGGTCAGGATAATGGCGAATGGATTGATGAGCATACTGCACCTGTCACGCCAGCGCGTGAAGCCTCAAAAGTTATATTGCAAGCAGAACAAGCGCTGCAACAAGGCTTCGGTGATAAAGCCATTATTATTCGTCCTAGTGGCATCTACGGTCGCGAGCGCTTAATGCGACTACGCAAGGCTCGTGAGCCAAATAAAGATCCAGTGCCAGCTGAGCATTGGAGCAACCGCATCATGGATCGCGACTTGGTCAATATCCTCACTAAAGTGTTGACGATAGAAACATCAAAGCCTGTTTATCTAGCGACGGACTATCGACCTGTTACTACGTTTGAGCTAGGGGCTTGGCTTAGTGAGCAGGTTGGCGAGACACCTCCTACTATCGATAATACAAAAACCTCAGTGACAGGAAAACGCTTGCACAGCAACATTCCGTTAGCTTGGCTTGATTATGCTGATTGGCAAACAGGCTACCGAGATATTTTAAATCATCAAAAGTAAGCCTTTAGAGTTAAGCCCTAAAGAGTAAAATAGCCCTTGGTATAATCGTTCTTATTTATTTTCTAGTCTATGGAGATTTCATGTCCCAGCCTTCTACTTCTGATGACCGTTTGTCTCATGCTAATCTGGCAACAGAAGGCGGGCAGCTGGCAGAAGGTCACGTCCGAAAAAAGGCTGAGCAATCGTCTATATTAGCTGATTCACAGCAACCTGCGATCGTACATCCTAACTTTGATCCCAAACAATCTCCTCTTGATCCTGCCAGACCATTAAGTGATATACCTGAGCCCGCTCGTCGCCTAAATGGTCAACTGCGCAGGCTTTATGGTAACTCGACTCGGTTCTATCAGCCCAATGCAGACAGCTTATCGAAATGGTCGCTGATTGCTTCAGAAGCACTGGCTGAGCATTTATCATTGCTGAATGCAGCACAGCTTATCGAATTGCCGGATAGCTTTTATCAGAATCACAGTGAGCAGCCACTAATATCGACATTATCGGATATGACATTATTAGATATGTCAGATATTCAACAGGCGATTCGCGCTTATCCAAAACTGAACCGTTACGGGTTTTTGCCTACTCATAGCGCTACAGGAGTTGAGTCAGGTAACAATTCAGATAATGACTCAAATAATGACAGCAAAGCTCAAAATTCTGCATTATCTATGCGCGCATTGACCAAACGTTATAATCCTGATGAGCTACTCAACAGTCTGTATGCCGATGATTGGCAAGTGATACTACAGCCGCAGCAGTTTGAAACAGGCGAGGGTAGTTTGGCCACGGATATTATGGCATGTAGCGTGGCTGTCCATGCGCTAAAGCAATGTAGTACCCGTAAGAGTATCAATCATAGTTATAGCGCCGCAGAAATCTGCCAGCATGTGCGTAGCTATTTGCTCAGTCAGATCGTTTGTGAGCCGTCACAGCGCCATGCATATCGTCAGATTCGACTGTTTGCTGGCCATATTATTGTTGCCGCTTATCATTTGGGCTGGGAGATACAAGTCCGAGCAGATGGACAGAGCTATTTTAATATCTCGTCGCGTAGTGGTTTGCTGACTCGCTATGCCAATATGCAGGATTATGAGATCAATGGTTGGTCAAGCTGATCAATAATGCGTACAATAATGCAAATTTTTTGCCCCCTCTTTTTGCTGATAGGAATGTCATAATGTCTCATGTAACACGCCCTCAAGACCCTACATTTTCATCTCATCAATTTATTCAACTGGCTCTCGACAACCAAGTGCTAAAGTTTGGTGAGTTTGTCCTAAAGTCTGGTCGTATCAGTCCGTACTTTTTTAATGCAGGCTTGCTTGCGACTGGTGAGATGTTGTCACTGCTAGCACGCGGCTATGCAGATGCCTTAGCTGAACAAATAAGTGCAAATAATGGCGATAATGAGCAAGAACTGGTTATCTTTGGTGCGGCTTATAAAGGCATTCCTTTTGTCGCAGCGACGGCGCAAGCGTTATGGCTACATCATGGCATCAATGCCAAATGGGGCTATAACCGTAAAGAAGCCAAAACTCACGGCGAAGGCGGCAATTTGGTCGGTGCTGACGTAACTGGCAAGGCCGTTTGGGTGCTCGACGATGTCATCACAGCGGGTACAGCCATGCGCGAAGTGGTCGATATTTTAGAGCAAGCAGGCGCAAGCGTTGCTGGTATTCTCGTCGCACTTGATCGTAAAGAAAAAGGTCAAGCAGATCACTCTGCTATTCAAGAGCTTGCCGCGACACTAGAAGTGCCCGTACGTGCATTGGTTGATATTGATGATTTGATCAGTTATTTGGCCGATGACCATGGTGCACGAAACGGCCAGCATAAAGACGCGACCCAGTTAGCCAAAATGCAACACTACCGTGAGCAGTACGGCGTATAGTTGGGCACTGATGTTGTTTAGTAGGTGTGTTTCATATTAATAATATAACGTAAGTGAGTTTTATCATGAGCCAACAAAAACAAGAAAAGTCGCTAAAAATACTCGTTATTATGGATCCGATCGAGCGGGTTAATTATAAAAAAGACACCAGTCTCGCTATGATGTGGGCCGCTCAAGACCGTGGCCATCAGCTCGGTTATTGTCAGATTCATGACCTGTGGTTGGACCGTGGTCAGTTGATGGTTGATACGCAGCCACTGACAGTAAAGCGTGATCCTGCAGATTTCTATACATTGGGTGATAAAAGCACAGGGCCAGTCGGCGACTATGACGTGATTTTGATGCGCAAAGATCCGCCGTTTGATATGCGCTTTATTTATGCCACTTATATGCTTGACCATGCCAAAGCAGCAGGCGTGCTCGTGGTCAATGATCCACAAGCGATTCGCGACTGCAATGAGAAATTATTTGCGACGTGGTTTAGCGATTATATGAGCCCAACGATTGTGACCAGCAAACAAGCACACATTCGTAAGTTCATCGCTGAACAACAGGACGTCATCGTCAAGCCACTAGATGGTATGGGCGGCACTGGTATCTTTCGCTTAACCGCTGATAGCCCAAACATCGGAGTGACGTTAGAGATACTGACTGAGCTTGAGACTTTGCCCATCATGGCGCAGCGTTATTTGCCAGAAATCAAAGAGGGCGATAAGCGCGTATTAATCGTCGATGGAGTCGTGGTAGATTATAGTTTGGCTCGTATTCCAACCAAAGGCGAGACCCGTGGTAATCTAGCAGCTGGTGGTAGTGGCGTTGCTATGCCATTGACTGATATTGAACGCCAAGTAGCAGAAGTTGTGGCACCAATCGTCAAAGAAAAAGGCCTAATGTTCGTTGGTCTAGACTTGATCGGTGGGCGCATCACTGAGATTAACGTTACTAGCCCAACATGCGTACGTGAGATTGATGACCAATGCGGTACAGATATCGCGACCGACTTTATTATTGCTATTGAGAATAAATTTACTGCGTAGCTTTCGCTATGTTCAGGAAAGTTTTGAGTTCAGGAATATTTTGACTACGTAAAACCCATATTTTGAGGTATTGTTAGTCATTGATTTTCCTTACCGTTTATTAGCATTACACGACGCCAAGCTATGACCGATCATGGCTTGGATTTTTGTTATTTTTGCTGCATAAAGTACTGTATATAAGACAATGATTTCCTCTATACTATGCGGGCTTTGGCTAGGTCATTATTTTTCATAATTGTTACCGCCGCAGTGAGATAAACCCTTCATATAAATAAAGTAAAGATAGGCAGGCGTTCATGAAAACACCGCATATATTGATGATGGCAGCTGGTACGGGCGGGCATGTTTTTCCAGCGCTTGCAGTGAGCGACGAGCTGACCCAGCGCGGTGCAGTGATTCATTGGTTAGGAACGCCAAACGGTATGGAAAATGGGTTGGTTGAGCCGACAGGTTATCCTTTTCATGCTATTAATATGCAAGGACTTCGTGGCAAAGGCGTTGGTCGATTATTGAAGCTACCAATGACTCTGCTATCAGCGACGATGGCAGCAGTAAAAGTGATTCGTAGTAATCAGATTGACGTGGTCGTTGGGTTCGGTGGTTATGTCACTGCACCTGGCGGTATCGCTGCGCGTATGACTAATACGCCTTTGATTATCCATGAGCAAAATGCCATCGCTGGCATGAGCAACCGCTACTTATCTAAGCTGTCGACTAAGACATTACAAGCGTTCGAGAATACCTTTGCTAATAGTCAGCAAGATGCCAAGCTTGAGACAGTGGGCAATCCTGTGCGTAACGCCATTACTGGTGTCGCAGAGCCAACCATACGCTACGATGTAAATGACAGTTCACCGCTTAAACTGTTGGTAGTGGGCGGTTCACTTGGTGCTCAGGTATTAAATGATACAGTACCAAAAGCATTAGCATTACTAGATCAGCCACTTGAAGTCCTACACCAGTGCGGACGCAACAATGAAGCAGCCACGCAAGCAGCTTATAGCGCACAAAACCTAAACAACCATCAGTTTACTGTACAGCCTTTTATTGATGATATGGCTGCAGCTTATAACTGGGCAGACATCATCGTTTGCCGCGCAGGTGCACTGACCGTGACCGAAATCCAAAACGTCGGCATCGCCGCTATTTTTGTACCGCTACCGCATGCAGTGGATGATCATCAAACAGCTAATGCGCGCACGCTGACCTCACATGATGCGGCAATTCTACTGCCACAGTCAGAGCTAACTGCCAAGAGTCTAAGTGACGAGCTTGGCGCACTCAATCGAGAGAAGTGCTTAGCGATGGCAAAAAAAGGCCACGCATTGGCCAACCGTAGTGCGAGTAAGCAAGTTGCTGACATCATTTGGCAAGCGCTATAGTCTGTAATCTATAACCTTATTTGAATTTACTAAGTTTTATTGACCTTTAATAAAGAGAGATCCTTATGCCTACCTCTGCGAAAGCTCTACCTAAGCGTTTGATTGAAATACCAGAAATGCGCCGTATTCAGCATTTGCATTTTATCGGTATTGGTGGCTCAGGCATGTGCGGTATCGCTGAGGTAATGAACAATCAAGGCTATCAGGTCAGTGGTTCTGACATCGCAGAAAGTCTAGTGACTAAGCGTTTACAGCAGATTGGCATCGAGATATCGATTGGCCATGACTCTAAAAATATTGCCAATGCCGATGTTATCGTTGTCTCATCAGCGATTGATCGTAGCAATCCTGAAGTAAAAGCAGCGCTTGAAGCTCGTCTGCCGGTAGTACGCCGCGCCGATATGCTTGGTGAGCTAATGCGCTATCGTCATGGCATCGCAGTTGCTGGCGCCCACGGTAAAACGACGACGACGAGTTTGCTCACTACGATGATGGCAGAAGGACAGCTAGATCCTACTTATGTTATTGGCGGTAAGTTAAATGCGTCAGGAAAAAATGCGGCATTGGGTAGCAGCCGTTTCTTGGTAGCAGAAGCAGATGAGTCTGATGCATCGTTCTTGTCATTGCATCCGATGGCCGCGATTGTGACCAACATCGACCAAGACCATATGGAAACCTACGAAAACAGCTTTGATAAATTAAAAGCTGCTTATATCCAGTTTCTACAAAATATGCCGTTTTACGGTTTAGCAGTGGTCTGCGGTGATGACCCTGAACTGTATGCAATGATCGATGATATCGGTCGTCCGGTATTGACCTTTGGTCTTGAGCCGTTCAATGACGTACAAGCTGTAGACTTGGTGACAGAAGGGACTAAGACTCACTTTACCGTATTGCGCCGTGACCGTGAGCCATTACGCCTAACGTTAAACATTCCTGGTACACATAACGTCTATAACGCGCTTGCTGCCATCACGATGGCGACCGATGAAGGCGTTGATGATGCAGCGATTGAGCGTGCCTTGCAGAAATTTGAAGGCGTGGGTCGTCGTTTTGAGCAGCACGCTTCTGTCGATATCGATGATGGCAATGTCTTATTGATTGATGATTATGGTCATCATCCAAAAGAAGTCGATGCGACCATCAAAGCCGCTCGTCAAAGCTTCCCTGATCGTCGTTTGGTGATGCTATTTCAGCCGCATCGTTATAGCCGTACCCGTGATTGCTACGATGATTTTGTAGAGGTGCTATCGAGCGTTGATGAGCTATTATTATTAGATGTTTATTCAGCAGGTGAGAGCCCGATTACGGGCGCTGATACCAAGTCACTAGCGCGTAGTATCCGTTTGCGCGGTGAAGTTGAACCGACTATTATTGATAAAGACAATCTAGCTCCTGTTATGCAGCGTTTATTAAAAGCCAACGATATGCTGATTACCCAAGGCGCTGGTAATGTCGGGCAGATTGCTATCGATTTGGCTGCCAATAACCTTTATATTAAGTAAGCTAAAATTTAGGGACGATCCTCATGACAACTGATAATAAAGACAATAATAGCACTCAAAATGCAGCTACCAATGATACATCTTTAGACACGACGACTCATGCAAAAGACGCCAGTCAGTTTGGCAAAGTCGCCGTTATTTATGGTGGCAGTAGCAATGAGCGCAGCGTGTCTTTGGACAGTGGTGCGGCAGTATTGCAAGCGCTTCAAAACCAAGGCGTTGATGCCACTCACTTTGATCCAAAGCATCAAGACATTACTGAGCTACGCAAATATGACCGCGTGTTTAATGTTTTACATGGTCGTGGCGGCGAAGATGGCTTGTTGCAAGGCGTATTACAGTGGTTTGATATACCTCAGACAGGCTCAGGTATTCTAGCTTCTGCACTAGGTATGGACAAAGTACGTACCAAGCAACTGTGGCAAGGCTGCGGCCTCTCAACTGCACCGTTCTCATTGCTGACAGCTGATACTGACTGGCAGCAAGTAGTTAACATGTTAGGTCTGCCCCTTATCATTAAGCCAGTTCATGAAGGTTCAAGTATTGGTATGACTAAGGTCAATCATCTTGACGAACTACCTGCTGCTTATGCAACTGCAGTGGAATGTGGTGATGCGGTGATGGCTGAGCGCTGGATTACAGGACGTGAATTTACGATTGTGATTATCGATGACGAAGCCTATCCAGTTATTCGTCTCGAACCAGCTGACATTACTAATTTCTATGATTTTGAAGCCAAGTATAATCGTAACGATACCAGTTACTACATCCCCTGTGGATTGAGCACTGCTGATGAAAAGCACTTGCAAGACTTAAGCCTTGCAGCATTTCGTGCAGTAGATGCAAAAGGGTGGGGGCGTATCGATGCCATGCAAGACGAAGCAGGCAACTTTTGGTTGCTCGAAATCAATACCGTACCAGGTATGACCAGTCACAGTTTGGTGCCGATGGCGGCTAAAGCGCGCGGATTAGATTTTGATGCACTATGCTGGCACATTTTGGCACAAACGCTATAACTGTCAAATCAACTAAATTGAGCAGATAGTGATGACTCTTTGTGTCACTAGAGCTGCTATACCACAGCTTCATGTAAACTTGTGTAAATTCGCTGCTGCTAGTTAGTGTTTGGCTATTGTTTAACCACAAAATACGTTAATATTGTAAGAATAAGTCTATTTTGGTGCTATTGATTTCTTTTCCATATATAACTGATAACTTATTCATAATTTAAGAAAAGTGTTACGTTTAAATGGGTGTCACAACGGTATATAAGCCATATTTTTAATAAAGTTTGATAAGATACCGACTTAATTAGCTTCTGCTAAAAGTGAGCAGATTTATATCAATAAATAGCATGATCGGTTTTATGCATATCATATATAGGGACAAAGGTCGTTATGGCTCAAACTGTCAACGAGGTAACTGACTTGATGAGTGATAAAGCCGGTCGCCCAAAGTCTAATCTCCAAGTACCGGCAACGGTAAAGTATCTATTTATGATACTAGTCTTAGGTTTGTTAGTGCTAATATTAATGATGGGCGGCAAAGCATTGCGTGATGCACCGCCAGCAAACATTTATGTGAGTAATCAAGGTTTGTCTGTTGCTCAGTATCGATCATTGCAAGAAGTGATGGAACAACAACAAATAAGTAGCTTCTTTACTTCTGATTTGCAGGCATTGCGAGACATTACGATGGGCTTAGCTTGGGTAGACCAAGTGAGCATCTCTCGTGATTGGCAACGTGGTATCGTCGTCAACGCACTGCCAAAACAAGCAGTTGCTAATTTTGGTACAGAACGTTTGGTCGATGCAAAAGGGGCTGTATTTGTTCCTGCTGATAGCAGAGATTTAACACAAGAACGTTTTGCGACCTTACAGGGCGAGATGTCTCAAGCGCCAGTTATTATGCAACAGATGCAGCAAGTTAATGATTGGTATGCACCGGTTGGTATGCATGTCCAAGATATCATTCTGTCACCGAGAATGACTTGGCTAATTCGCTTTGATAATGGATTACGTGTGATTGTAGACAATGAAAACACGGCGCAAAAACTACTGAATTTAAGCCAACTGCTTGGCAATCAGTTAAGGACGCGTCGAGATGAAATGCAGTCTGTAGATTTACGATACAAAAACGGCTTTACCATCGCTTGGAACGTGACACAGAGTGCTGAATCAGAATAGCCTAAGTAAGCGCTACATCTATGCATAACCGATGTGAGCTAATACGGTTTATTTAGTTTGAAGAAAATATGTACAACATCATAGCGTATTAGTAACGCTTTTTTTAATGATTTAATAGAAGAGCATCACTTGTTCTTCTATTTAGCGATAATTTGTCTGGTACCATGAAAAATAATGAAAATCTGGTTGTTGTCCATCTAAGTGCCACGGCAGTGTATGTCGTCATAGGCAATGTTGTCTCTGCAAAAGACATTCGTATTTTGGGCGTAGGGCAAGTTAGAAACAGCGATTTTTATCAAGGTCAAATAAAGCATCGTGAACGTCTGCAAGGTGCTATTAAGCAAGCTATTCAAGAAGCAGAAGACACCGCTAACTGCCGTGTGCATAGTGTTTGGTTAACGCTTGCGACCCCTGAACTCTCCAGCAAAAACAGTGCTGGAGAGGTCAAAGTAGAAGATGAAGTTGTACGTGCCAAAGACATGGTACAAGCATTGGCTAATGCAAAATCGCGTGATTTATCATCTGACTATTATTTGATGCATTGCTGTCAGCAAGGTATCTATGTCGATGAGCAAGATTTTATGGTGGATGATGTCATCGAAATGATGGCACACAATATCACCGTGATGTACCACATGATGATGATGCCTGTTGCCAGCCGTCAGAATATCCAAAAGCTGTTACAAAGTTGTGACGTCGGCATTGATCATATTGTTTTCGATGCAGTGACCAGTGCTGAGTACAGTTTGATGACTGAGGAACGCCAGCAAGGGGTTTGCTTGGTCGATATTGGTGCAAGTACGACCAGCATCTGTGTGTATAAAGAAAATAAGCTGATTTTTACACATTGTATAGCAACGGGCAGTCATGAAGTGACAATGGATATTTCAGCTGATTTTGGTATTTCCATGATTGAAGCTGAAAAGCTGAAGAAGTCTCATGGTACAGCTGATGTTAATAGTGTCGACCCAAGCGCATTCTTTTTGTTCAAGCCTCAAGGATCGGGCGACGAAATCAATATTGGCATCTATAACTTGGCACGTATTATTGAAGCTCGTTACGTTCAGATATTCACTGAAGTAGCGCGTCAATTACACGAAGCAGGTTTGATAGGCTATATCGATAAAGGGATTGTGTTGACTGGCGGCGGTAGTACGATTAAAGGTATGATACCCTTTGCCAAAAAGCTACTAAAAATGCCTGTCGTACTGACCAATACTCACCCTGCTATCAGTGCTTATAATCATTTTGATAATGATGAGTCATTTAAGCTACTAAATAGCCAAGTAAATGATCGTGCTTATCAGACGGCTTTTGGTACGTTGTTATACAGTCAAAGTGAGCAGTTTCGCCGTAGTGAGAAAAGCGAACCTGAAGCGATTCAAAACAATCGAGTATCAGGCGTGTTTCGGAGCGCGGGTCAACGGTTTGCAAATGTTTTAAAGAAAATATTATAGATCTGTTTAACCTCATAGCTAGAAAATCCATATATTATGGAATGTCTCTAAATTAGTTAAGCAAGAAAATAAAGTAATATTGCGAATAAATTAGTTTTAAAAATAAAGTATTAAGTGATAATGACATATTATTGTCTATACTGATCGATTTTAGCCATACCCTGTTTTATTTAAATACATTTATATATAGTATGTCGATAGCGCGCCACATGAGTGCGTTACTATGTATCGACTTACACGCTATCTGCAACTGGAGAATCTTTTTTATGTCAAAATACACCATGCCAGATGATAATCAGCTTCAAAACAATGGCCAAGCAAGCTTCACTGTATTCGGTGTTGGTGGCGGCGGCGGTAATGCAGTTGAACATATGGTACAGCAAGGCATCAGAGGTGTAACGTTCGTTTGTGCCAATACAGATAAACAAGCGCTAGATCGTCTTACTGCACCGCACAAACTGCAATTAGGTGCAAAAACGAACCGTGGTCTAGGGGCAGGCGCAAATCCAGAAGTCGGTCGTGAAGCAGCAGAGAGCGAAGAAGAAGCGATTCGCGCATTGCTTGAGCACTCAGATATGGTATTTATCACTGCTGGTATGGGCGGCGGTACTGGTACAGGCGCAGCGCCAGTTGTTGCTCGTATTGCGAAGGAAATGGAAGTACTAACAGTTGCTGTTGTGACTACGCCATTCAAATTCGAAGGTGGTAAGCGTATCAAAGCTGCTAAAGCAGGTATTGAGCAGCTGACCAACTTTGTCGACTCAATTATCACGATTCCAAATGATAAGTTGATGAGTGTATACGGCAACATCTCTATGCAAGATGCTTTCAAAAAAGCGGATGATGTATTGCTGCATGCTGTTCAAGGTATTGCGGAAACCATTGCTAGCGAAGGTATGATCAACATCGACTTTAACGATATCCGTACGGCAATGACTGCGAAAGGTCATGCGATGATGGGTATTGGCCGTGCCAGCGGTGATGATCGTGCGCGTCAAGCGACTGAAAAAGCCATCAGATCACCACTACTTGATGATTTGCGTTTAGAAAATGCAAAAGGCCTATTGGTTAACGTTATTTCTTCAGAATCATTGTCACTAGATGAGATGAGCAAAATCAGTGCAATAGTCGAAGAAATTACTGACATCGACGACGCTCACATTTTCTACGGTTCTGTGATTGATGAAAAAATGGGTGACGACTTACATGTAACCGTTATCGCAACTGGCTTAACGTTAGATGAGAATGCTGGACAAGAGCCAGAAGTAGTAGAGCAGCCAGTACCTTCTGTTAATAGCACGCAACCTGTTGATCCTAATGTGCATACCAGCGCTTTAAATAGTCAGAAGCAGTCTCAAGCTCAGCAGCATCAAGATAGCGTTGTACGTCCTAGTGCAAGTGCACCTCAAGAGCAGCCTAAGACGAAAACAAATAGTATTCAAGACTATTTAAAGCGTCAACAGAATAAATAGTACTTCTAATTTACTGTGAGTAAGAAAAAGCCAGCGTTTTAACGCTGGTTTTTTTGTGGTTAAGGAAAAATGAAACGTCTTGTATAAGAAAAATTATGACAATTTTCTATGTAATCTATATGTATATGATTGTCGAAACGTATATGAGCCTCATTGTTTTATAGCATTAGGTAGGCCATATAAAGTAAAAATCAGCAATAGAATATTGACGATAAGTGTTATCAATCAAGGAGATAAGAAAATTAGCGCTTTTTATATATAGCGAATAAGGGGTCGGTAATGGTACACTATGTCAATTGTAACAAAATATGTGAGAAGACAACCATGAACCAAAGAACCATAAAAACAGCAATAGCCGTTACGGGTACTGGTCTACATAGTGGTCAGCCTGTTGACTTGGAGTTTCATCCGCAGCCGATTGACACTGGTATTGTTTTCGAGCGCTCTGACATAGAAGGTAGTCAACCAATCCCAGCGAGTGCGTTTTTAGTACAAGACACGATGATGTCATCGAACTTAGTGTTTGGTGGTACGCGAGTGGGCACGGTTGAGCATCTGCTTAGTGCCATCGCTGGTCTAGGAGTAGACAATCTGTTAGTTCGGGTCTCTGCTTCAGAGATACCAATTATGGATGGTAGCGCTGCGCCTTTCGTTGCGCTCTTACTAGATGCAGGATTTTGTGAGCAAGAAGCGGCAAAGAAATTTATTAAAATTATACGTCCAGTACGAGTAAAACTAGAAGATAAATGGGCAGAGCTACGTCCTTATGAAGGGTATGAATTAAATTTCGAAATTGATTTTGATCATCCTGCGTTTGATAAGAACTTTCAGCATGCACAGTTGCAGTTCTCTACACAGAACTTCATCGAACAATTAAGCACTGCGCGTACTTTTGGATTTTTACGTGATATAGAAGCGCTACGTCAAAATAACCTAGCATTAGGTGGTAGTATGGAAAATGCCATCGTTATCGATGATGCCAACATACTCAATGCCGAAGGCTTACGTTTTAACGATGAGTTTGTCCGTCATAAAATTTTAGATGCTTTGGGAGATTTGCATTTGATTGGCTACCCAATTTTAGGTCGCTTTAATGCCTATAAGTCTGGTCATGCTCTAAATAACTTATTGGTACGTGAAATACTGTCTGACGAAAACAATTTTGAAATTGTAACTTTTGATGACAATGTAACCTGTCCTATCGAGTATTTACCGCTTAACGATTTGGTTATTGAAGGATAAATACAGGAAGTAGCGAAACATTTACGCAATATTACATAGAAGGCTCATAATTACATTTATATAATATTCTATATTTTGAATATATTATCTATATGAATATATGAATTTTCCGTTAAGGTACACAGTACAAAAGCTGTAGATGGTTTTTAAGTCCTTTGTTAGCTATATCCATAATCCGGATGTAACTAACGAAGGATTTTTTTTATCTAATACATTACAAAAATCCATCTTTATCAATGCCATCACCTGCTCTTATTTACATAACTTTACATTTAACGGTCGGTATTTTTAATGATTAATCAAACGCAAAAGAGCTTTTTTGAGATTTTCATCAGTGGTGACATGCTCTGCGGCCTGTGATATAGTCCGTTTTGTGTTCTGGCTAAGCGCCTGATTTTCATTGGCTTTACGAGAATTTGGCAAGTGCAGTGATGATGTTGACGATTGTTTAGATGAATAATTATCGGCAGAGCTTTTAGCCACAACGACACGGATTTGCTTGAGTTGTTTAAATGTAATTGACTGCTCTGTTAGTATTTGCAAATACGAGCTATGTAAATAGCGAATATGATTTGCTGCTGTCATTGAGCTAACACTTAATATCAACTGCTCAGGTGATAAGCCTACAACCCAACAGGTATTGAGTATTTCTTCAGGTAGACAGTCTACCAATAGCTCTTTTATCTCATTGGTTGCTTCTATATATAGTCGCATGTTGTTAGCAAGGGTTTGAGGTAGCGCGCTACCAGCAAATGCTTGATGATCTATAAGCTGGGCAAGCCGATTAGGCTGTTTTTTTGACATCGTAAGTACTCATCTAATAGGTGACAAACTCGATACTCATAACAGACGTGCTAAACGCAATATATAGCAGATGGCTTATAAGATAGTTGACTAGGTGGGAGGTACTACTGGCACTAGTCACTATTTGAAAAGAATGAACCGTTGTAATAGGGATTTTATCACGTCTATTTGATGATTATATCCTCTAAATTAATTGATGCTTCGTTATGGATGACGAGCAGACTTGTATTAACAATAGGTAGTAAATTTATGAAACAAGCTTTATTAATTTTGTCAGTATTGGGAATGGGTATCGCACAGGCGAGTGGTGCTGCCGAAACAACCTTTCAACCAAATAATACCTTGAGTCATACCATCACAAATATTTCTACTTCTGCGAACTATGGTTCTAGTCGCAACATCTACAGCACTAACAGTGGTGCTCATGTATATAGCAACGATGAGATCAGTCAAGCAATTGACAATCTAAGCGCTCATGCTAAGCAAAAAGAATATCAGCTCGCTTCACTTACTAGCCGCTTATCATACGAGCAGCGTCAGCAGCAAGCAAGTCGTATCCCTGATAGTAATTCTGCACCTGCTATTGCTGCAGCACGCGCATCACGAGTGGCTTTGTCTAGAAGCTCTGGTTATTGTGCCCGTTATGTACGAAAAGCACTACAGTCAGCAGGTTACGAATTTACGCCTAACCCTTCAGCCTATCAGTACGCCTCTCGTGGCACGCTAGCCCAAGCCGGCTTTACCAAGATCAGTAACGACATGGCACCACAAGTTGGTGATGTCGTTGTCTATAACCGCACGTCAAGCCGTCCACATGGTCATATTCAGATTTTTGATGGCAATGACTGGGTATCTGATTTCCGTCAAAACAGCATTAGCCCTTATAGCGGTACATACAGCTATACGACATGGCGTGATTCGCAGTATGTTGATGATGCATCAGATCGTGGTATCTACCTTGCGATGGCTGACAAATAAACATCGGTTAAATGAAGTAAGTATCAGTTAAATAAGACTAAAGTTTTCTCCAAACTCAGTAATGCTCTTTATGACATTACTGGGTTTTTTTTGTGCTTTAAACTGGGATGCCTAAGTGAGTACAGCTCATATAACCAAATCAAAGCTCAAATTTTGGCCAATAATCACGATTGTGAAAATCAGGCGGAGAGGCATGGCCCGAGGCAAAGTATAAGTCAGTTTCGCCAAACCATAAGATGACACAAGGATGTATTTGTTCAATCAGCATGTTTGCAATAGCGTATTGTTGATTCGGTAGCTGCGTTATAGGTAGGCTAAAGCTGCGCTCATAATGAGCAGGTGTCTGCACTGCCGTTGGAGTGCTAGATAGTAGGCTTGCTACTGATAAGGCTGTCAAATCCTTATGGTTATTCCAATTAATAGATGCGCGTGTGGTTCCATCGGTCTCATACAACGCTACTGGCGGTAGTGCCGCAGGGTTACGATAGCTCTCAAATTGATAAAGTGCGTAACGACCATCAGGGTTAGCATTAATCTCTATATAAGCGGTTGCTTGCTGAAATGGTATCTTGTGCAGTTCTGTCTGGTCAGATGCCACGATATCTTCAGCATCAGTCTTACTACCATCAACCTCACTGCCAGCAATAAAACATTCAAGGCACGTTTCTTCCCATAGGTAATCAGTGAAATTTACTTGAGTTTGTTGCCATGTTGACCAATTGAATTGATTGGCTAGAATTTGGCTAGGCAGAATTACTTGATAGGTCAGCACTAGTTGCAAAGCTGGTTGCTGGATGATCTCTGCACTTACTTCGATAGAGATATTCTCAAGCGCTTCTATAGACACGCCTAATTGCTGAGCGTCTTTCGCTATCGTCTCGGTGGCTAGATGGAGGTTAAAAGCTTGTTTCATTATGGGTACATTTCGACGGCAATAATAAAGAGGTGATAGTGACAAGAGAAATCATACTGATTAAGGACACTAATACTATACGGTAAGTATAACCGAGACTATCAGAAAACATAAAAGCCGTGAGCAAGAAGCGTCGCGGCCTTTGTATTTGATTATCGTTTAGCTATGATATAAGTGAACATAAAACCCAGTCACTTAAGTCTAGTCGGTCATGACATATTACTGTGCGTGACGTGCTAGGTTAGACAGTTTTGGGTTGGCATTTGGGTTTTTGCGTAGTAATAATGCCATGCGACCAATAGAATGAACCAAAGACGCATTAGCCGCTTTAGCAAGTTCAGCGCCAACGATGTCACGCTCTTCTTTTGTGCCAGCAGGCAATTTCACTTTGATAAGCTCATGATCTGTTAGCGCGCGATCAATCTCTTCAGTAATGGTTGGGGTAATACCCTTGTTGCCGATCATAACGATAGGCTTTAGCTCGTGACCAATGCCTTTTAGACGTTTGATGGTAGCGTTATCGAGTTGCATAGAATTCCTAAGTGTTGGTAAAAAATAAAAATGGTACTGTCAAAAACAGTTATTGATCATTATAGATAATCTGTGACCATCTTGCATGAGATCAGCAGGATTTTGCACGATTTTACGTGACGAAAATGTTAAACTGAATGTTTGGTACATTATAAACGCTACTGCCTTATAAAACAGTTATTTAACCAATAGAATTTAGTCAGTTTGCAACCAACCATGAATAAGAAATCTGATTAACACTGTATTTAGAATAATCCGCAACGGATTAATATCAGTTTGTAAGTGATAGAGCAATTAAAGCAGCTAGATTTAGTAAAGCAATAGGAGCAGGTATTTTGGCCACGCGTATCGAAAACAAAAAACTATCAAAGAGCAGCAGTGCTTGGATGAAAGAGCATATTGACGATCATTATGTACAGAAAGCTCAAAAAGATGGCTACCGTGCCCGTGCCGCTTATAAATTATTAGAGATTAATGAAAAAACCAACCTGATCAAAAAAGGCATGACGGTTGTGGATTTGGGCAGTGCGCCTGGTAGCTGGTCACAAGTCGCTGGTCGATTGGTAGGTGACGATGGTATCTTGATTGCCTCTGATATTTTGGCGATGGATACCTTGCCTGATGTGACCTTCATTCAAGGTGATTTTCGTGAAGCTGAAGTGTTTGATGCCATTATGGCAGAAGTAGGTGATAGGCAAGTTGATGTCGTATTATCTGACATGGCACCCAATACTGCTGGGAATAGTGCTATCGATCAGCCACGTATGATGTACTTATGTGAGTTAGCAGTGGACTTCGCGCTTGCAACCTTACCAGAAGGTGGCGCACTTATTATGAAAGTGTTTCAAGGCGAGGGTACACAAGAATTACGCAAGCAGATGCAGCAGGATTTTAGTAAGATTCGTAGTATAAAGCCAGGTGCGTCACGACCACGCTCAAAAGAGATGTTTTGGATAGCGATTAAATAGTTTTAACATCAATAGGTTGCTGCTCTTGTAAGCGTGAGGGTAAACCACCATAAAGTGTTATTATCGCGATATAAAAGCTGCGTCAATTGTTAAAGGAATAATCGTGAAACCTGCTTGAATTATGCGGGTTAGCACCACATATCATGGTATATTACCTTTGTTTTTAGCATACGTTTTAGGCAAAGTCGTCTGATAATAAGCGTTTTACAAGCTCAATGATCGTATATCTATGTTTGTCTCATACTGATTATTTATAAAAACAATTTTTATGCTACCTATAAATCATATAAGTTTAATTTAGCAGCTTTTTATTATCGGGATATTCGTTAAAAATGAGCAATACGTTTATAGACGTCACGTGTTTAATAAACACACCAATAAGTAAGGGATGGGAATAACTAGTGAGCGACATGGTAAAAAATACCTTATTGTGGCTGGTGGTAATCGGCGTTTTGGTGCTGGTGTTTAGCGGCTTTGATCAATCTTCTGAGCCGGATAACCTTAACTACTCTGAGTTTGTGACCGCAGTGTCAGAAAACCAAGTAGCCAGTGTCGAGATCGACGGCGAACAGATCACCGGCGAAAAGAAAAATGGCTCATCTTTTGAGACCATTAGACCAGCTGTGTCAGATGACCAGCTCATGCCAATGCTACGTGAGAACCAAGTCGAAGTTCAAGGAACTGCACCAAAGCGCCAAAGCGTATTAATGCAACTACTGATAGCCAGCTTCCCAATTCTATTGATTATTGGTCTGTTCTTATTCTTTATGCGTAATATGCAAGGCGGCGCTGGCGGTAAAGGCGGCGGTCCAATGAGCTTTGGTAAATCAAAAGCGAAAATGCTGACCGAAGATCAAATCAACGTTAACTTCGAAGATGTGGCTGGTTGTGAAGAAGCTAAAGAAGAAGTCGTTGAAGTAGTTGAATTCTTGCGTGATCCAGACAAATTTACCAAACTGGGTGCAACGATTCCTCGTGGTATCTTGATGGTAGGTCCTCCTGGTACAGGTAAAACCTTGTTAGCGAGAGCTATTGCTGGTGAAGCTAAAGTGCCGTTTTTCTCAATTTCAGGTTCTGATTTTGTTGAAATGTTCGTCGGTGTTGGTGCATCACGTGTCCGTGATATGTTCGAACAAGCAAAGAAAAGTGCGCCTTGTATCATCTTTATTGATGAGATTGATGCAGTTGGTCGTCATCGTGGTTCCGGTATGGGCGGCGGTAACGATGAACGCGAGCAGACATTGAACCAATTATTGGTTGAGATGGATGGTTTTGAAGGTAATGAAGGCGTTATCGTCATTGCCGCTACCAACCGTGCTGACGTGCTTGATAAAGCATTATTGCGTCCAGGTCGTTTTGACCGTCAGGTACAAGTAGGCTTGCCGGATATCAAAGGCCGTGAACAAATCCTAAAAGTTCATTTGAAGAAACTGCCGAATACAATCAGTGTAGATGCCAGTTCTCTTGCTCGTGGTACGCCTGGATTTAGTGGTGCACAGCTTGCTAACCTTGTAAACGAAGCTGCATTGTTCGCCGCGCGTCGTAACAAGACTAGCGTCGATATGAATGACTTTGAAGATGCGAAGGACAAGCTATATATGGGTCCTGAACGCAAATCCATGGTCATACGCGAAGAAGAACGCCGTGCCACTGCTTATCACGAAGCGGGTCATGCGTTAGTAGCTGAGCTATTACCAGGTACAGATCCGGTGCATAAGGTTACTATTATGCCGCGTGGCTTTGCCCTTGGTGTCACTTGGCAGTTGCCTGAGCATGATCAGACTAGTATGTATAAGTCGAAAATGCTGAGCGACATTGCTATTTTGTTTGGTGGTCGTATCGCTGAAGAAGTATTTATCAATCAAATGTCAACGGGTGCTTCGAACGACTTTGAACGTGCTACTAAAATGGCACGTGCGATGGTCACGAAGTACGGTATGTCTGATGCACTTGGTATCATGGTGTACGAAGATGACGACAACTCGCAAGGATATTTCGGCGGTGGCGGTCGTACTATCTCTGAAGCTACGCAGCAGAAGGTCGATGAAGAAGTGCGTCGTATGCTAGAAGAGCAGTATGATATCGCTCGTGAATTGATTGAAGCCAACCAAGACAAAATGCATGCGATGGTTGATGCGCTTATGAACTGGGAAACCATTGATCGTGACCAACTGCAAGATATCTTAGCAGGTGAGGAACCACGTCCACCAAGAGTTTATCAGCATAACGAAGTAAACTTGTCGAAGAACGATGTCAAAACAACTGGTGCTACACCGCCACCACTACCAGCGATGTAAGTGCTAGCGTATTCATGTTTTATAGAAAGCCCTTTATGATAAAGGGCTTTTTTATTGTCATCATTTTATGAAGGGTTTAGAACCCTATAAGATTTACTGGTATCATAAGCATAGATAACAATAACTAAAGCTACATTATAAATTTTACTTGTGATGGATTATTCATGTCATTATTCCAATCTTTACCCAACTATCAAGTATCTAGCCGTGATAAAACCTTAGATTTGTCGCAGCCGCATATCATGGGTATCCTGAACGTAACTCCAGATTCATTTTCAGACGGTGGGCAGTTTAATGCAGTAGATAAGGCCGTCGCTCATTGTCAGCAGATGATAAATGAAGGCGCTACTATTATTGATATCGGTGGTGAATCTACTCGTCCAAATGCGCAAACTGTGGCGACTGATGATGAAATACAACGAGTTGTACCAGTGGTTCGAGCCATCCGTAAGTATTGTGGTGATGCTATTTGGTTATCGATTGATACTAGCAGCCATGAAGTCATGCAGGCAGCATTTAATGAAGGTGCTGACATTTGGAATGATGTACGAGCACTAAAACGTACGGGTGCGGCAGAGCTGGCGGCTGAGCTTAATATACCTGTTATGCTAATGCATATGCGCGGTGAGCCAACGACAATGAATAATTTGGCACAGTATGACGATGTGATCGATGAAGTGCGTACAGAGCTGATTGACCGTATTAACGAAGTAGTTAGCATCGGCGTCAAACAAAGCAATATCATTATCGACCCAGGTTTTGGTTTTGCTAAGAACTATGAGCATCATTGCGCGTTATTAAGTCAGCTGAGCAGCTTGCAGACATTAGGGCTGCCAATGATGTTTGGCATTTCTCGTAAGCGTTTTTTAGCAGAAGTATTGACTAAAAGTGAAGTTGACGCTGTGAGTACGACGCAAGCGGTAGAGCGTGATTCGGCAGGAACGGCAGCTGGGTTGTTTGCGCTACAACAAGGAGCAAGTATCATTCGTACGCATAACGTGGCGATGATGCAGCAAGCAGTGGCCTTATGGAGTCAACTGTCAGCATATCGTTGTTAATTTCATTCTACATGTCCGAATGCATAGTGAGATTTTAAGACTATAAATATTCTATACGCTATGCTTAACGTCTATTTTTAAACTATCTAAACCAATAAAACTATCTCAATTAATAAGAGTAAATTTATGACTAGTACCACTCAGCCAGAACCAACCAATGAGCAGCGCCGTATCATTTATCAAGCTCGCCGCGGATTAAAAGAATTGGATTTTTATATTGATCCTTACGTCAAAGAGCTGTATCTGACAGCAGATGCTACTGAACAAGCAACATTTGCAGAAATGCTGACTCATGAAGACCCAGACTTGCTTGATTACTTTACCAATCAAAATCGTCCAGAAGAGGATGATATCTGGGCGTTGGTCAATAAGATAAAAACATGGCGTCATACCAAAGACTTGGTTTAGGTCTTAAAGAATGGATCGGCATAATATCTAACGTTTCCCATGGTACGCTTATATGACGCTAGTAACCTCGCTACGTATTGATACAGCTATCAAGCCTGCCAGTTATTTACGCGCGCTGCTATATGTAAGCTTGACTGGCGTTATGATGATATTGGCATGGTTTGCATCTTTGGCTTTGTGGCAGTATCTACTGATCTTCATAGTCTCGGCAGCAGTCGCAAGTTATCTGATTATATCGAGACCGATACTATTACATATTAGTCAGCCATCGCTCAGTCAGCGTGTCGATAAAGAATGGCAGTTACTGATACGAACGGGACGCGGCGATGAGTTATGGCAAGCAGAGTTAATCGATATAAATCGCTATCAGTGGGCGGTGAGTATCGAGTTGAATATCGTTGAGCCTTATCAAAGAACGTTTTCAACCACTATATTCCGCGATCAAGTAAATTCTGATCAATGGCGACAATTAAATATTTTAACCAATACCAGTAAGGGTAATGCTAGATAACTGAGTATTTATGGAGCTTAAGTTTTTCCTTTTACGATGAGAAAACTCTACACGTCATAACAAAATAGCTAACTCAAAGGACAAAGGGGTTTGTTATATTAAAATCTGTTATATTAAAAATAGAAAATAAAACTCATAAGTCTGCTGTCCTGTTATTAAATAACATGTAGGCAGATATGAGGTTTCATAAATTTTAGCAGTATTTTTGTACTAAACAATATGATAAAAAGAGGAATAGATAATGAGCTTATTAGGGAATTTAGTGAGCCAAGTGGCACGTAGTGCAATGAATCCAGACGACGCTCAGCGCAATCCAGTTAACCAACGTACTGAAACACGGCAGACTGGCGGACTAGGTGATATCTTAGGTAGCGTATTAGGCGGTGGCAGTCAGGCAGGTGGTTATAGCCCTCAACAAAATAGCCGTCAAGCAGATAATGGTTTTGGCTTAGACGACATCATTGGTGGTCTCACGGGCGGTAGTCAGCGCGGTGGTATGAGCTCAGGTGCTGGCGGACTAGGTGATGTTTTAGGTAGTGTATTAGGTGGTCAGCGTACTAATAGTGGGTCTGGTGGTAAAGGTATGCTCGTTGCTGCATTGATGCCTATGGTACTTAGCTGGATCAAACGTAATGGTGGTTTGAGCGGTGCATTGTCGAAAATCACTGGTATGGGCTATGAAGGTCAAGCACGCTCTTGGATGAGTAATAATGAAGCAAACGATAATTTAGATCCAAACGAAATTAATCGTTTGTTTGATGAAAACGAAATTCAGCAAGTAGCCGCTCATACTGGTGCTAATGAAACTGAGGTAAGACAGGGACTTGCTGAGCTGTTGCCTGAAGTCATGAATCAGCTAACGCCTAATGGCAATCTGGATAATGAGTCTGAGGCCAATGAAGAGATAGATCAAATCATTAGCCAGCTATCTAGCCGTCTTGGTAATTTTAAGTAGTTTATTCGAGTAGTTTGGCAGCTTAGAATTTGAAAATTTCTAACTGAATACTCTAAAGTCATACAGATTGAAATTACTGATAGTATTGATTAAGTAGCACGTTATATAACGTGCTCTTTTTTATGTCCATCACAAGCGTATGACTGTCGGTAAATATCGCTTAGCAGCGACAGTAAGCCCTTAAAATCGCTCGTCTAGCGTCTCTGTGGTATGGTTAAGTGCGGCAAAGCAGATATCGGTATTAAACCCTCTATACTGCAAAAATCGTAGCTGCTTGGCTTTGTCTTTTTGTTCAACAGGTATGTTATCGCCATATTTCTTAATACGTGCTGTGACAGCCAATTTCAGCCAGTCTACCCCATCGACCAAGTTGTCATCATTATCATCTACAAACTCACTAAATTCCTCTGACTCTGCATTTGCCATATCGATTAGCTCATCGATGTTAACTGGCATAGTAATCTTCTTTCGATAGAATTCTTGCTTAATACGACCACGTCCGCGGCCTTTGCGAATGTTCTCACGTATCAGCATAAGGGTAGTGCGGTAATCACTCTGATACCCTTTCTCTTCAAACTCATCGAGCAGTGCATCAATTTTCTCTGGGTCTTGTTCTTTGTCGATCAGCTTTTGCTTTAGCTCAGCCTTACCGTATTCGCGGCGTGATAAATAATAAAATGCGAGCCAACGCAATCGACTTTCTGCTTTAATCGCATCGATTTCTGCTTGTTTTTGTTCAGGGGTTCGTAAGTAAGCTTTGAGCGCGGCTGGTATGTTATCGTTTTGGCTGTCTGTTTCACTACCATTGATAGCAAAAAGCTCAGCTTCATGTTCTGAGCTTTTGGATAGTAACTCAGTGCTATCACTAGAACCAGTTGTCAAACCATCACTAATTTCGTCATTATGAATGTCGAGTTTGACTTCTGCCAGCATCTCTTTAATGGTTTGCGCTTCAGGTGGTTGATATGTAGGGGCGTCACTAGGCTCAGCGGTAAAATTGGCCGCTGGATGAAAACGCTTTTTACGTTTTTTAGATTTAGAAGTTTTCTTTGACTTAAGAGAGGAGTCTTCAAAAAACGCTGTATCAATAGTAGCGTCATTCGTGACTGAATCATCTTTACTTGAACGGATAGTCCGTTTACTGTATTTCTCTGGTTTTTTAGACTCTTTCGTATGAGAATTCTTGGACGGTTTTTTTAATTTGCTATCAACAGAACTAGCTGAGTCGGCACCCGACTCAGCTAGAATTTCAGCTAAGGTTTTAATTTTCATAATGAATCATAGTGACTGACAACGGTTAATCGTTAAACCATTATTGTACAGGTTCAGAAGCCTGTTCTGCTTCTTCAGTTTCGTCGGCTTTGCTATTTTTCTTTGTACCAAGCTTTTCGTCACGTATCTTGTCTTCGATTTCTTGAGCAATGGCAGGGTTCTCTTTTAAGAAAAGCACAGAGTTGGCTTTACCTTGACCGATTTTTTCGTCGCCATAGCTGTACCAAGATCCTGCTTTGCCAACCGCTCCAATCTCTACACCTAAGTCAATGACTTCGGCTAAGTGGTTCGTACCTTCACCGTAAGTAATTTCAAACTCAGCTTGGCGGAAAGGTGGTGCCATTTTATTTTTAATGACTTTGACACGGGTCTGGTTACCGATGATTTCATCACCGTTTTTGACCGCACCAATACGGCGGATATCCATACGTACAGAGGCGTAGAATTTCAGCGCGTTACCACCAGTCGTAGTCTCAGGGCTACCGAACATAACACCGATTTTCATACGGATTTGGTTAATAAACACCACCATACAGTTAGAGCGTTTGGCGTTACCAGTGATTTTACGTAGGGCTTGGCTCATCAGACGCGCTTGCAGACCCATGTGTGAGTCGCCCATTTCGCCTTCAATCTCGGCACGTGGTGTCAACGCAGCTACTGAGTCAATCACGATCATGTCGATCGCGCCTGAGCGTACCAACATATCGGTGATTTCAAGTGCTTGCTCGCCATTGTCAGGCTGCGAGAGCAATAAGTCATCAGTATTTACCCCAAGCTTGCGTGCATAGACAGGGTCAAGCGCATGCTCAGCATCGATAAAGGCACAGGTACCGCCTTGCTTTTGACATTCTGCAATAGCTTGCAGGGTCATGGTGGTTTTACCTGAGCTTTCTGGGCCGTAAATTTCAACGATACGGCCTTTTGGTAGACCACCAATACCAAGCGCAATGTCTAATCCTAGAGAGCCTGTAGAGACCACATCGACATCCATAATGGCCGAGTCATCGCCTAGATGCATGATGGTGTTTTTACCAAATTGCTTTTCGATTTGACCTAATGCCGCTTTAAGGGCTTTGGCTTTATTGTCGTCCATATTGGATTCCTTGTTTTCGGTAGTTAAGTTGATGCTATAAATAAAATATTGGTACGGTTAAAACTTTTGGCAAACGCATACTGACTTTTATGAAATCGGCAATTATTTTTTGGCTGTTTTATCAAAAAATAGGTTGTCACGTGACTGGTATAGGTAGTAGTATCGAATGTATCGTTCTACTATACAGTAAAATTAAATAGCGAGAGAAGTAAAAATAAGTCCGTAATACACTGTCGTTATCGTTGTTTTTAAGTCAGACTTGGCGTGCTAATTACTTGACTCAACTTCTTAACACTGTTGATTTGATAAGGTAATTATAACAAAAGCAAGGCACTATAATGAGCGTTGAGGGATGCTAGACGACACTATCTGTCGTATGGTATGCGGCTAAAAATCTATAGAAATGATGCGATAGGCCGTTGTTGTTTTGAACCTTATAATGACTATGCTTGTCAATAGATTTAGGAGTTGTCCACAACAAATAAAAGGACTATTTTCGCTAATTGTGAAACATTATGAATAATTAAATTATTTTAGAAATTATTTAAAATAATTTTTTATGTGTGTGAATTTAATATAAGTTATTGATTTTAAATGGTTTATAAATTGTACAAAAAATGAACGATTTTACCTTATCCTTTAAGTTGCTTAGCTATAAAGTTGTCAAGTAGTGACTTATGCACAGGGTTATCCACAGCTTATGGGGAGAACTCTGTAAAGCCTTATAATACATAAGTTTACGTAGATTATTAGTATTAGGAATGGATTCTATATTTCGTTTTTAATCACTTTAGAGAAGCAGTTTTGTCTACAAACAACGCTATGAGCGCTATGTTTCACAAATTATAAATTTATCTTTTTTTATGCATAATCATACTATAGGCATTAAAAGTCAGGAGTATGACTCAAGATATACATCTAAGATGCCAGCAGACATAGTTATGCATACGATGTCTAGTATTTTTAGAGATATTTTCTATAGCCTATAGAAAGCCACAAAAAAGCGGCTATATCAGATAGCCGCTTTGTCAAAACACTTAAAAGTAAAGCTGTATTAATCAGTCCTTGATATAGATCAAATCCCACACACCATGCCCACGGTCGAGGCCACGACGCTCAAACTTAGTCATTGGACGAAAGTCAGGACGATCAGTGAAATTACCTGTACCTGCTTTGTTGGTCAGTCCAGCGAAACCATCCAATACTTCAACCATCCAAAATGCGTAATGCTCCCAGTCAGTTGCTGTATGGAACCAGCCGCCTTGCTTTAAGCTGCGCGTAACGATGGTCATACGTTCAGGACTGACAAAACGACGCTTATAGTGACGCTTCTTTTGCCATGGGTCAGGGAAGTATAGCTGAATACGGTCGATATGGTTTTCTGGTAGTTGCTTGAGCAATTGAATGGCATCACCATTGATGATTTTTACGTTGCTCAAATCTTGGGTGCCAGCCATATAAGCACATTTACCAATACCAGGCTCATGCACTTCTACACCGACAAAGTTACGAGTAGGGTCAGCGGCTGCCATTTCAATAAATGAATCACCCAAGCCAAAACCAATCTCTACCGTAAGCGGCGCATCTGGACCGTTAGGGCTATCGGCGAATAACGTACGTAGGTTGTCAATACCGGTAAGATCGCCATCACCAAAACTGTTATTGACCAAATACTCAGAAAATTCTGGAGCAGTTAGTGCAAGCTCGGCATTTTTGTTCATGTGCGTACGGCGCTTCATAAACGTATTGACGATGCGAATATGCTTATCAGAGATCGGTTCTATCTCTTGGCTGGTACTGTTATCGATATCGATAGGCTCGCTTGTGCTATTAAGGGTTTGCTCATCAGTAGTATCGGTACTATTGACGTTGTCATTGATATCAGAATGTTGACTCATAGGATTCGTAAGGCTTAATTAGGTGGGTGATGTTTGCTTATTATAAGTCAAATCCATACAACTGTGAACGGACAATCCTATTTTCGCATATTTGCTGGTCAGTGCTGTGGTTTCTCTATGTTACACACGGGTTTTAGCGTTATCATATAATGGTATTTTTCAAATGCTTTTTCTAAGAGTCAGCAAGTAGAGCGTGTTGCCATGTTATTTATCGAGACCGATTCACCGCCACCATTTTATCAAGAGTCGTTAACACCTGCTAAACGTAAGCAGTTAGACAAGTGGTTCATCGGTAATCGTACCCAGCGTTATTACCTTAAACGTTTTGAGCAGTTTGATCAGCAAGGTTATCTGTCGCCAAAATGGCACTGGGCTGCATTTTTTATCACTTTTCCTTGGCTGCTATATCGCAAGCGCTATATGGATGCGATTGTCTATAGTGTCGCAGGGTGGTCTTTTATCCAGCTTAATGTCGCGCTGGTGCTAGTCGCTTTTGAATTTATAGCGATGTCCTATGTACCAGATGCTTATCAGATGGCAACACGTATCGGTATTGCTGCCGTTATTTGGCTATTTTGGTCGTTTATGGTGGCATGTTGGACGGATGCGTATTACTACCGAATGGCAAGGCGAGAGATCGCTGATGCGATAAATGATCATCCGCGAGATGAGGCAGCACAGAAGGCGCATCTGCAAAGAGAAGGCGGTGTTAGCTTATTCGGACTGGCATTGGGGTTTGGTTTTTTTGCGTTTTCGCTATTGGTGATTAAGGTGCAGTTCTTACCGATTATTGCCAAGCCAAAAGCAAACGAAGTGTTGTTTGATGCTTATGATATTGCAAAGAATGCTCAAAACCGAGTGGCGTTGATTTATCAGCAGACAGGGCAGTGCCCAGTAAATCTGCCCCTGAGTACCGAGCAGCAGCAACTACGCATGCATGTCGATACTCAGGCCGCTGGTGTGCCAAAAACCGACTGTGCGGTAGTGGCAACGATTCAGAACGTGACGTTTCCAATACGCTATTTAAACGAGCAGACGCTGGTCTTTTATCGTATACCAGACAGTGATAATTGGGATTGCATCAGCTCACTGAATAAAAAACAAGCCCCTAAAAACTGCATAGCTGATTAGGGGCTGTATTTCACGAGTACTTGTAAATGTTGCTAGTACTGAGAGCTACTGCTTAGGGTTAATGCTTAGAGTCCGTTGCAGTATCATCTTTTTCCTCAACTGGTGTTGCTTGGCTCTTTAACGCCTCATAAAAATCGGTCAAATCCATTTTACGTGCTTTACCAATATCTTCATCAAACAAGCTTTCAAGCTCAGCCATTGCTGATTGCGCGGATTCAATCATGCTGGCTTCATCATCATAGATAGCTTGTTGGCGTTCTATCAAGTCATCATCATAGTCACGGAATGTTTTTACTGTTTCTCGCGCTTTTTCTGGTGAGATGCCTAATAACTGTAGTGATTCGCGTGACATGTCCAAAGACGACAAATAAGTCTCACGCCAAATGTGTCGCACGCCAACCTCACGCAAACGATAATAGTGCTGACGATCGCGCGCTCTTGCCAATACAATCAGTTCAGGATAATTCTTACGAAGATACTGAGCGGTGGTGATAGAACGCTCTAAGTCATCGATGGCAAGAATAAACACACGCGCTTTTTGAATGCCTGCAGCTCGCAAAATCTCAGGGTTTTTCGGGTCGCCATAATAGACTTGGTTACCGAATTTTCTTACAAAATCTACTCGGTTTGCCGAGCGTTCAATGGCGGTAAATTCGATATTATGCATGCGCAGTACACGGCCAATAATCTGACCGACACGGCCAAAGCCTGCAATAATTACCTGATGTTCATGATCAGGAATGGTATCGTATTCGCGGCTCGGTTTGCTCTTGGCAAATAGCGGCTCACCTACTTTTTCTAACAGCAAGAATGCTAAAGGTGTCAGTGCCATTGAAATAGTAACGACAAGGTTAAGGGTGTTAGCAAGCTCGGGACGTAAGACGTTTTGAGCAGTGGCGACACTGAATAGGACAAAGGCAAACTCACCACCTTGGGCTAGGGTTACGCCCAATCTGATACTCGTTGGCCAGCGATTGCCCGATACCTTTGCAATACCTGCAATCACTGCAAACTTGATAAACATCAATGCGAGCGCACAGCCAATAATAAAGATGGGCTCTGCCAAAATGAGTTTGACGTCGGTAAGCATACCGACTGACATAAAGAACAGACCTAATAGCAACCCTTTAAAAGGTTCGATACTAGCCTCTAGTTCATGACGATACTCAGAATCAGCGAGCAATACACCTGTTAAAAATGCACCCAACGCCATTGATAGACCAATTTGGCCCATCAAGATAGATACGCCCATCACGATAAATAGCGCGACCGCTGTTAGTAGTTCTGACGCACCACTGGAAGCCACAAATTTGAAGAAGGGTCGAACCACGTAACGGCTGGCAAAAATCAGACCGGCAAAGACAGCAAATACTTTACCAAAATAAATCAAATCGTAGCTTTGTTCACGCACCCCTGATAAAAAGGGAATGACTGCTAATAATGGAATGACCGCAATATCTTGGAATAGTAAGATAGTGAAGGCTTCTCGACCATGTGTGCTCGAAAGCTGCTGTTTTTCAGTCAGTATCTGTAGTACAAATGCGGTAGAAGACAGGGCTAAACCAAAACCAACGATAAAGGCAGTATCTAGTTGTAAAGAGAAAAACTGGTGTAGGAGCCACATCAGTAGCGTACCAGTCAAACCGACCTGCAAACCGCCCAATACAAATATAGAGCGGCGCAATGCCCAGAGCCGCGAAGGCTGGAGCTCAAGCCCGATAATGAACAGCAGCATGACCACGCCAAACTCTGAAAAGTGCAATAGACTTTCAGCGTCGCCTGCCACATCCAAGCCACTTGGGCCCAATATGAGTCCGGTGATGAGATAGCCTAAAACCGTTGCAATGCCGAAGCGTTTACCGAGAGGGACAAAGAGCAATGCTGCTCCCAAAAAGATAGTGGCTTGCAACATGAGATTTGGTGAGCCGGCGGCGGCAGCAAACATCTGGGCTCCTTAAAAATTTGAATAAAATATACGATATAAAATGAACGTGACTAAAATCAGTATGGCTAAAACGATAACGCGCTAGTATCTATTATTTTTTGCGATAAATTTTCCATACACCATTGTCTGCAAGCGGATTATTATAAGCATCGTTGCGGCGTTTACGCGGTGTCTGGCGACTATCTACAATCTTAAAGTCAGGCAGGGCATGTACAATAAGACCCGTACGATAAAAGCGTACTCGCTCAGGCTCTAGCATCTCGCCCTTACTATCGCGACAAAAAACATAAGCACGCAGATCGATAAATTCACGATGCGCTACCAGTCGCGCTTCGTCATCGTTATCTAACACTGCTGTCATACGCTCAATTTCATCATCCGTATATTGACCACACTTATCGGTCAGAGCACCTACTGACCCAAAGCTTTTGGATTCTTTAGCGCGTGTCTTAGTTAAATGTAGACGCTGAACATGATAGATGAATTGTGGTATCTCAAGGCTGGCAGGGAGCGGTAGATAGTCAGGTGGCATATTGGCCGCTGGATAAAAATCCTTTGCACGCTCAAGCAGATTTTGCCAACGTTGCTGATAGGTTTGGACTTCGGCTAAGTTGCCTTCATAAATAGGCATGTCACGGATTTGTCGCAAAATATCAGGTGGAAACTGTTCATTACGAAAGTTTGCAATGTCTTCTTGCAGCGTTGATAACAAAACTTTTGCGTGTTTTTTGCCATCTTTTGATGCAGGATCATCGATATAGTCTGGGGCGACAAAGGGTGCTGAGCGTCTAGACATAGTGTTGTATCATCAATAGATAGAGTGAAAATACCAAAAAGTATGATTATAAAAATTAACTGGGGTGCTAAACAAAACTTTATAATAGTTATTATAACCACATAAGCCGATTTGAACTTAAGTTTTTTGAATGGAATAAAGCAAAAGTTTGTCGCAAATCACGACTGTCTTAATGTGATCTAGATTCTAGTTCTAATTCTACGTAACTTTTAGTATGAACCAGTATCAGATGCCTATACTTGTATTTTCTAGGTCGTGTTTCAAGTTATTGACTTCTTTATTCAATCACTTAGCTGAAAATGTATCGTTAATGGTTATGACCAATATGACTATTACCATCAGGTAGCTGTCCCGAAATATCACAGACCAATGCATCGCTATGTGCGATATTCTGCGGGTGAGACGAGCTTTCGACCTGAATAGTAGCATGGTGAATACCAAGCTCTAGCAGTCTTTGTTCGAGACTGGTAATTAGAATATTTGATTCATGGATACTCATTTCACCATCGACCACCACGTGACAAGAGAGTGCATTGAGACCGCTAGTAATACTCCAAACATGTAGGTCATGTACTTTTTGTACTTGAGAGTCTTCGAGTAATTTTTGCTCTACATCGACGAGCGATATATTGGCAGGCGTTCCTTCCATCAATATATGCACAGAATCACGTACAACGCGGTAGCCACTGATTAAAATAAGCACAGCAACGATTACTGATGCCACTGCATCTGCCCATACCCAACCAAAACCCATCATAAGTAGTGCAGCGATAATCGCAGCTACTGACCCTAACAAATCGCTCAATACGTGCAAATAGGCGCTTTGCATATTAAGGTTAACGGGTTCTTCATTATTAGGTTTCTGCTCTGCGACCTTGGCATCATCCGTACCATGATTATGGCTGTGTGGCTCGCCACCTTGACTACCTCGATGCATTAGCCAAGCGACCAAAATATTGATCAGCATACCGATAGTCGCCACGATAAGCATGCCTTGGGTCGCAATTTCTGGCGGTGAGTTAAAGCGTTTAATCGCTTCATAAAAAATCATCAAAGCGATTATCACAAGGGTAGCGCCATTTACCGTAGCAACTAATATCTCAAAACGCTTGTAGCCAAAAGTTTTCTGATGGGTAGCCGCTTTTTCGCCGATTTTAAATGCGACCAAAGTGGCACCAAGCGCTATCGCATCGCTCAACATATGCCCTGCATCAGATAGCAGAGCCAAACTACCAGTGAGCCAGCCACCAATGGCTTCGATAAACATGTAACCAGTAATGATAATAAAGCTGAACAGCAAGGTGCGCTGATAGCCTTTAGTATCTCGTGCTGTGGTTGTTTGCTCTAGATGCTCATCATGATCATGATGGCCTTGGTTTTCTTGAGTGTAGTTATTTTCTTCATCTTCGCGAACGTACTTAGGCACATCCGTATTATCATACTGTTGGCTATGATTGTGCTCGTCAGAGTTTGGATTATTTGGATTCATAATAATACTCAGATTCGCTGATAGTTGCGTTCGATAGCTGATATTTACTGATAAGTGACGTTTACTAATAAGTGATGCTTGCTATGGGTAGAGTAGGCGTAGGGCATTTACCGCGTACCATTTGATAATTATAAATTTAACATAGCCAAGCATGAGAAGCTGTAACGACGAAGTAAACATGATGAGAAGAGAAGTAGAAAGATATACACCCATTTGTTGAGAGCTGCGTGAGAACTACCAACCGACAGGATCAATATCCAAAGTAAGTTTAAGATATTTAGCGCTTGGTAGGGCAAGCACTGGCTGCCACCACTGTCCCAACACATGGTGCAATTGACGACGGTCTTTGGCCAGTAGCAAAAGCTGTGCATGGTAGCGACTGTTCTTTTTACTCATGGGCGCATCAATAGGACCGAGAACAGCGAGGTTATGAGCATTAGGCAAATGCGCAATAGCATCCTTGAGCGCTTGAGTAGTAGCTGCCAATGTTTTGCCTTCGCAGCGTATCAATGCCGCATGTCGATGAGGAGGCAAGCCCATCATTTGACGTTCTTGCAGTAGCTCGCGCGCGAATGACAAGTAGCCATCTTTGACCAGTTTCAATAGTAACTCGTTATCAGGTTGCAACGTTTGAATCAATACGCGGCCAGCTTTGTCACCTCGACCAGCACGGCCTGCCACCTGAATCATGAGCTGTGCGGTATGCTCTGGTGAGCGAAAATCTGCTGATAGAAATCCGCGATCGGCATTGGGTAAGCAAACCAGCGTGACATTGGGGAAGTGATGACCTTTGGCAACCATCTGTGTACCGACCAATATAGCCGGGTTTCCTTTATTAATTTGCTCGTAAATATTTTCCCAGCTGTTTTTGCGTCTTGTGGTATCACGGTCTATCTGAATAATCGGATAGAGCTCTTTGCTAGTTTGGGGGTTGGCAAAGATTGCATGTAGATTTTCGCTAAGCCTTGTCGTTCCCATACCTTTAGCGTCTAGGTTTTGACTGCCACAATCAGGGCATACGGTAGGGATATAGGTTTGCCAATCGCAATGATGGCATTTTAAGTAAGAGTTGCTTGAATAACTGTTTCGCTGGGATTGGCTATTATAGTGAACGGTCAGGTGAGCGTCACAGCGCGGACAATCTGCTTGCCAGCCACAAGCCTCGCACAATAGAACAGGCGCATAGCCACGACGATTCAAAAATATTAATACCTGATCACCGGCTTCTAGCGTTTGCCGTATCGCCCCGATCATGGCATTCGTCAGCCCTGTATCATAGCGCGCACCGTCATCTTGAGCCTGTTGATGGGTGCTTTGCAAGCGAGCATCGATCAGTTGCATGGTTGCAGGTTTGGCATTGCCCGGACGAGTAAGCAGTTGGTATTCTACTAGTTTGCCATCATCGACCAGTTTTAAATGCTCAAGGGAAGGTGTGGCAGTACCGAGTATCACTGGGATTTTGTACTGCAAACCTCGATAGAGAGCGACATCAGCGGCATGATAACGCAATGTGTCTTGTTGCTTGTACGAGCCATCATGCGCTTCGTCAACGACAATCAGGCCTAAGTCTGCAAACGGATATAACACAGCCGAACGTGTGCCGATCACGATTTGTGCATGACCCGTGCGGCAGTCTTGCCAACCTTGTAAGCGATGAGTATTGGTCATGCCAGAGTGCAATAGCACAATATGGGCAGCAAACCGACTGGCAAATCTTGCCCGCGTTTGCGGTGTGAGGCCAATCTCTGGTACTAAAATAAGAACCTGTTTGCCAGCCTCTAGTACGGCTTGCATCGCTTGCAGATAAACTTCGGTTTTACCACTACCAGTAATACCGTTGAGCAGAAAACCAGTATAAGTATCGGACTCATGGGCAGCAATAATAGCGTCGACAGCAAGTCTCTGCTCATCATTGAGATCAAGTGGCATTTTTGCCAGTTTAACTGGAGTAGGTGCTTGTTTTGGCTGAATATAGCGCTCGACTAACCCTTTATCTTCCAGCGTCTTTAAAAATGATCGTTGCATCCCTTCTAGTAGCAATACATCTTCACTTGCGCCGTGCTGACCATGTAGCTTTAGCATATCGAACTGCTGCTTTTGTTTCTTGGCATTGGCTCGAAAATCATCATCAGTAATATGAGGTAAAATGCGCCAATGGGTAATCAGCAAGTCTAATGGTTTGCCTTGACGAACAAGGCTTGGCAGGATAACTGCTAACACGTCGCCAAGTGGATAATGGTAATAGCGCGCTAACCAATAGGCAAGCTTGAGCATGTCCGAGTTCAAAATAGGCTCAGCATCTAGACATTTATTAATGGGTTTGATTTTATTGACAGGTACGCGGCTATCGTCTTGTGAAATATGAGCAATCACAATGCCAATCAGAGTCTGACGACCAAATGAAACTTCGACACGGCTGCCGATTTGCGGTATCGCACTGTCTGGCAAAGCAAGCATATCAGCTGGTAGGCTATAGTCAAACACCCGATAAAGGGGAACGGGCAGAGCAACTTGTACCAACATAAACGGCTTCGCAGTCTTATTAGGTGAATATGAGATCAGAATAATAGAACGGAGACCAATAAGCTTAGCATGATGCTAAGCTTATTGTGATATGACTTATAGGCTGTTGCTAAAATGAGCACTTAATAATGAGCGCTTAATAATGAGCACCTAATATTAAGCATCAAATATCATCTTATTCGATATAAAGAATAGACTCAATTTCTACCACGCCACCTTTAGGCAAGGCAGCTACTTGGACGGCAGCGCGGGCAGGATATGGCTCGCTTAGATTGGCGACAAACACTTCATTCAAGACAGCAAAATCACTCAAGTCAGTCAAAGATACATTGAATTTGACCACGTCATTTAGACTGCCACCAGCTGCTTCACAGATAGCTTTAATGTTTTCAAATACTTGCTCAGCTTGTGCTTTAAAACCTTCTCTTAGTTCCATCGTGTCAGGATCAAAACCCAGCTGACCTGAGATATAGACAGTATTGCCGACTTTTACGGCTTGTGAATAGGTGCCGACCGCTGCAGGTGCTTTATCAGTTTGGATGGTTTGACGAGTCATGGGATATCCCTTTTATATTTTATGTGAGTGATTCATGGCTACTAGAATAGCAGTTCTATTTTAGCTATTTGCATCACGACTATATCAGTGATGCAAATCAGCAAATGCGCTTATTATAATTGATATAACCGTATAATGTTAGGGAAACCTAGCAGCGAGCGTAGTTCACGGATACCCTGTGCTAAATGGTTGCGACTACGTACCACGATATGAATGATGGTATCAGTATTGCGAACATCAACGGTTTCAACCCCCATATTGAGCTGGCGTAAGTGATAAATAACTTCACTAATTTGCTCGTCACTAAGCGCAATTGAGAGCTTTAAATAAGCAGGAAAACGAATCTTACCGCTGTTTTTTAGATCGTGCTCACCGATGTCGCCTTGTTTGACTGCATTGTCATTGCGCCAACGTAATTGGATCACCTGATAAGGATTGTCTTTGCGGATATCGTCCAGTGAGAAACACTTATGTCGATGAACGACCAAACCATGACGCGATAAATGCCCTACGATAGGATCGCCATATATCGGATGACAGCAATTGGCAAAATCAAGCTCGACGCCAGCAGCATTAGCGATCAGCTGTTGCGGTTGGGTCATGTCGTCGCTATGTACTTTTGCCTGTAGATCGCTCAGCTCATCGCTAAATAAACGTGTCACGACTAGCTGAGGAAGTAGCGTACCTGAGCTTATTTGTTCAAATAACGCATCTTTTTCTGTCAGACCGCGCCATTCAGTCAGGTCTTTCCAATCAGCATCTGTCAAATCATCAAAACTTTTCTGATGCGTTCTGAGCGCACGATCTAATGCTTGCCTGCCATGGTGTTGTTTATCAGCGACAGACAGATCTTTAAACCAACGTAAAATCTCTTCACGGGCTTTGTTAGTCACTACAAATCCCAACCACTCAGCTTTTGGTTCTGAGTGGCTGTTCACTTCTATCTCAACGGACTGTCCATTTTTTACCACGGTACCGAGCTTTGCAGCTTTACCATCGATATTTGCACCAACGGCAACGTTACCAATCATAGGCCCGACCGCGTAGGCAAAATCTAGCGCCGTTGCACCCTGTGGAAGCTCGTAAGCACGCCCTTGAGGGCTATAACAAATGATTTTACTAGAGTGCAGATAATCCATCAGCTCATTAATGGTAGAGACTGCCGCTGAGAAATCAGGACTGTTTTCATTCAGATTGTCTTCGTCGACCAAATCTTTCATGTTGCGCAATGACGCTTGGATAACCGATTGACTCACATCAGATGCGTGCTCTGCCCCGATGACACCAAGTCTCGCAGCGCTTTGCATTTGCTTAGTCAATATAGTGACCTTTACCACGTCATTATCACGCTCATAGATGAGGGTGAGGGATTGGTTACCACCTGGCAGCGGACGACGAATATTATCCGCAATATGGGTATCATCAATCTGATATTTTTTGATTAGATAATAGGCCAGTTTGTCACAGGCTTCGATATTATCAAGGACGATTTCAAACGCGTAGTGACGCAGTAGCGCATTAATCTCACCGCGATTGCGGAAAAACTGACGATATATGACCACACGATTGTCTAAGACTTTGACCAGACCATTGAGATCCAAGTTGTTTAGCACGATACTCAAATAACGATGAATGGACTCTCTTTGAAAGTTACGTCCAAGCCCATGCTGTAGCAGTTTATCGGACAGCTTGTTGTACATATCAGAGTCTAAATTGCGATAACACAATACTTCGATATAGTCAGCAATATCATTCAGACCCATTAATCGTGCAAATGGCACATAAAAATCCAAGGTCTCTTGAGCTGTAGTGCGCTGTTTTTCAGGACGTACTGCGTCAAGCGTAGACATATTATGTAGACGGTCAGCAAGCTTGATAATAAGTACACGCGGGTCAGCGAGAGTGGCGGTTAAAATCTTATGAAAGGTGGCCGCTTTATTTTGCTGCTTGTTATGTGAAGAGGACTTTAGCTTGGTCACACCATCGACCAATCTTGATACAGTTTCACCATAACGCTGCTTGATTTGCTCATCACTAACTTCGGTGTCTTCGACCGTATCATGCAGGATTGCTGCAATGATGGTATCTCGATCTAAGCGAAAGCCCGCTAGTATCTCAGCGACAGCGATTGGATGCGTGATATAAGGTTCCCCTGATTTGCGCTTGTCTTTAATGTGCGCAATATCTCCGAACTCACAAGCATCAACAATATCACGGCGCTCAGCAGCAGTGAGATAACCTACCGAACGTAGTAAATTATATTGAGCATCATCGACGAGGTGATGACTGAGTTTGGGTAGGGTTTGACTCATAAAATGATGATCCTATTTTCCATGACCTACTTGTTGGGCCACTTACCGAAGCAAATGGAGGCTAAATAATGACCTACCATACAAAACTTAAGGATGAGTACGCCATTCTCTAATTAATCGCAAATCGCTTTCAATGTCAACTGATAAGCGTGTGGGCGATGAAAAAATTTCACTAAGTGGTCTATTTGGGGGATAAATGGTGACCAAAATAGCCAATACATTATTATTACAACCAAAAAACCACAGCCTATGCTGTGGTCTCTATAGTTGATCAAGATATGTATTTATTTTATAAAAACACGATTGGCTTTATAAAATACATCTTATCAAAACAGCTTATTAGAAGCTGTGGTCGCCTGACAGTGCTAAATCTAATGAGCTAGTAGCAAAATTATGCTCTGGCTGATTTAGGATGTCGCGTGTGATTTTGCCAGCGGCAATTTCACGTAGTGCCAATACTGTAGGCTTGTCGTTATCAACGTCAACCAACGGCTCGGCAATACCTTTGGCCAATTGACGGGCGCGTTTGCTTGCGACCAAAATTAGCTCAAAGCGATTATCAACATTATCCAAACAATCTTCAATCGTCACTCGTGCCATAAATAGCTACCTCGGTTGTTTTTATTAGTAACGGACCTTGCCCGCCACTCAATAAAAATAATATCAAAAATATAAAGGGGGATAGCTAAATATTATAGCATTTTTTGCCAAGTCGCGTAGTTGCTTTTTATATCTACTTACGAGATTAGCTGCTTGTGCTTAGTTTACTCTTCTACCTGAGCGTTTAGCAAGTTGCTAATCGTACGATGATAGCGCTGCTGCTGACGGCTAAGTGTCTGCCTGTCGGCCACGATAATAGCTTTTAGCTCAGCTAAGGCTACATCAAAATTATCATTGATCACTACATAGTCAGCATTCACATATTGTGCCATTTCGGTGACCGCCCCAGCTAGACGGCGCTCTATAACTTCTACAGAATCCTGCGCGCGGGTTGAGAGACGTTGACGTAATGTCGCAATGCTAGGTGGTAGAATAAAAACCATAACGGCATCGGGAAAGATATTTCTGATTTGCGTCGCGCCTTGCCAGTCAATCTCCAAAATAACGTCGATACCCGCCGCTAGCTGAGTACGGACACTTTCCTCTGATGTGCCATAATAATTACCAAATACTTCAGCATGCTCTAGAAATAGACCCGCATTAATACCATTGGTAAAACTATCGGTATCTGTGAAATGATAGTGCTGTCCGTCAATCTCGCCTGGGCGTGGTGCGCGAGTCGTATGTGAGACGCTGACAGTCAAGTCATTGGTGGTCGCAAGCAATTGCTTAACCAGTGAGGTCTTGCCAGTACCTGAAGCGGCAGTAACGATGAATAATGAACCTGTCATACAATTTATCCTAATAGAAGGTGTCTTAGTAACTCGTAAAATGTATTGTAATAAATGCGTGTTGATAAAAAGTTAAGCAGTGCCTCAGTCAAAAACAAAGACTGGAAAAAATAAAAAACGCCATCATGTATGGCGATAGAAATTATAATAGATGCATTATTATAAACTGCTTTTATACAAGTTAAAGCTGGTTTTGCAATATGTCGTAAGCATGCTGAGATTTGCCCATAAAATATTGCTATGAGCAGACAGCTATTTTAGAGAGCGATAAAAGCAAATTATGCTAAAGTAGAGCATTGATTTCGCCTTAACTTTTGAATAAAAAATTCAAAAATACGTTTTAACTATAAATTATCCAATGATAGGCCTTTTTATGCAAATTTATCTTGCCAATCCCCGTGGATTTTGTGCTGGTGTGGACCGTGCAATTGCGATTGTTAATGAAGCATTGACACGTTTCGAGCCGCCTATTTATGTCCGTCATGAAGTTGTGCATAATAAGTTTGTGGTGTCAGACTTGGCCAATCGTGGTGCGGTGTTTGTTGAAGAGCTTCACGAAGTACCAGATGGATCTGTTGTTATCTTTTCTGCTCACGGCGTGTCTAAAGCAGTTGAAGATGAGGCTGAGCGTCGTGATTTGACGGTGTTTGATGCAACATGCCCGTTAGTGACTAAAGTACATATCGAAGTGGCAAAGTTTGCGCAAGATGGGATGGATGCCGTGTTGATAGGACATGCAGGACATCCGGAAGTCGAAGGTACTATGGGGCGCTTTAATCGTCGCCATGGTGGGCAGATTCATCTGGTCGAAGATGAAGGTGATGTGGCCGCACTGACTGTACAAGATGCCAAACGTTTGGCATTTGTGACTCAGACAACTTTGTCGATGGATGATACTGCGCGAGTCATCGATGCGCTGCGTGAAAAATTTCCTAGTATCCAAGGCCCTCGCAAAGACGACATTTGCTACGCCACTCAAAACCGCCAAGATGCGGTAAAAGATTTGGCCAGTCGCTGTGAAGTAGTCTTGGTAGTTGGTTCACCAAACTCATCAAACTCTAATCGCTTGCGAGAGCTTGCCGAGCGTATGAATTGCCGAGCGTATTTAATCGATAATGCCAGTGAGATGGACAAGCGTTGGTTAGATGGCGTGCAGAGTATAGGCGTGACCGCTGGTGCATCTGCGCCCGAAGTATTAATCCAAGAAGTATTGCAACAGTTGCAAGACTGGGGTGGCGATCTACCTAGTGAGCTATCTGGTATTGAAGAAAATGTGACGTTTAGTTTGCCGAAAGCGTTGCGGATACCTGTTACTCAGGTTGGTAAGTAACTAATATTCGTGTTTGTATTTGTATGAACCATCATTGATATGGATAAGGTCGCATGAAAGAACCAAAAGCCAGATTTGTATTGGCAGAGGCCACGCTCGCTGAAGTCAACAAGCAACTAAAACTCAATATGCTAGTGATGGCAGCAGTGGTTTTCGTATTGTTTATGAATATCATGAAGTTTATGGCAGAAAAAAGCTTTTTCTACGCGATGCTCGCAGTAGTTATGATCTGTTTATTATTCTTCTTACAAAAAGCTCGCCGTATTCTCACGCTAAGAAAACAAGAGCTTATCCATAAATAGAAAGTACAAGCATAAATAAAAAATACAGGTGAAAGTGCCAAATATAGGAAAGAGAGAATAGCTATGACTGCTTATTACAAATTTATCAAACGAGAATTACAAGAAGACGGTGTCAGTGTGGCGCATTATCAGCCAACCAAGCATGCTCAAGGTGCTTGGAATGAGCATGAGCAGCACATGGCGCCAGCAACAGGCCTATTAACAGCCGAGATCAACAGCTTTGCGCCGCAGCCTAACACCCGTATCGCACGTGTGAGCCTTGATATCTTGGGGTTAATACCGCTTGACGATTTTACTATTACTACTCGCTGTATCCGACCAGGCAAGACTATTGAGCTGGTAGAAGCGGTCATGAGTAGCCGTGGCCGTGACGCCATCATTGCAAGAGCATGGCGACTGATTACTCAAAATACCAGCGAGATTGCCGGACTTGAAGATCAACCAGCAGAATACAAACCTGAAGAGTTGCCAGTTTGGGAAGGTATGAAAGGCTGGCCGGGCGGTTTTATTGAAAGCGTACGTCTAGTAGCGACAGAAGACCGCCGTTCTGGTCGCGGTATGGTATGGATTACCAATGATCTCGACATGATAGAAGGCGAGCCGACTGATGATTTGGTGCATCTGTTAGGTATGGTCGATACTGCCAATGGTGTTGTACCAAGATTGGGTCTTGGTTTGTCTAAGTTAGAATGGATGTTTCCCAATACTGATTTGCAAATCCATATGCATCGCTCGCCAAAAGGTCGCTGGCTGGGTATCGAGGCTGTACAACAATATGGCGACGACGGTATCGGATTGACAAGTGCGGTATTGCACGATATACATGGGCCTTTTGGTCGTAGTGAGCAAATTCTTACTATTCGTCCGATGCCACGTTAGAAGGCTAAGAGTCAGTCATTTTATAGTTTTGAAAAATGAAATGATACGTTGTAATCAATTAATTATACAAATAATAGAGAAATAGTTTTAA
>NZ_PJAT01000090.1 GCF_002836715.1 Psychrobacter sp. 4Dc | reverse complement strand
TAACGTTAGTTTCTGGTGGAAGAGAAGAAGAGTTAACATATCTAAAGAATCGGAATGTAGGAAATGTAGTCTACATTCCAATGGAACGTAAACCTCATCTTTTTAAAGATATGATTAGCTTAGGAAGGTTATGGAAGTTTCTAGCGAAAAATGATTTTGATTTAATTGTATACTCTACTCCAAAAGCCTTACTTATAGCTAGTTTAGCTAAATGCTTAAATGTCAAACGTAGTAAGAGCGTAGCAATTGTGCAAGGTAGAGTTTATGAGAATTTTCCAGAATTAAAGAAAAAGGCATTTATGGCTTTAGATAAGGTTAGCTTTACGCTATCAGATAAAGTTGTGTTCGTATCAAATTCTCTACAAGAAAATTATTTCAGAGAAAATATTGTAAATAGTAGAGCCAGCAAAGTTATAGGCTCAGGTTCTTTTAACGGTGTAAATGAGTCTGTATTTCATTCTGTAAATCTGGAAAATAAAGAATCGTTAAGAGTAAAATATGGGTTTAGCAAGAGTGAGTTCTTAATTTGTATAATAGGTAGAATTTGTATTGATAAGGGAATAGAAGACGTATATAAAATAGCGAGAAAGATTAATAATAATATAAAATTTGTTTTCGTTGGATCGTTTGAAGATGAAAGAAGTAAATATAAAGTTAAATGTATAGTTAAGGAGGAACGAGGGTATTATATCCCTTATTTAAAAGAAATTCATGAAATTTTTCAGTGCTCCGATTTGCATCTATTTTTAAGCCACCGCGAAGGCTTTGGTAATGTCGCAATTGAGGCTGCTAGTTGCGGAGTTCCTACATTTGCTTATGATGTTACTGGAGTAAAAGATAGTGTAAAAAATGGCATCAGCGGACAACGTTTCGATTTCAAAGACACTAAAGCTATTGCTAGAGCGATTGATGAAGCAGCAAAGAGTACAGACTTTTCCAGTAAATATCCTAACGCAAGAAGTTGGGCAGTAGAAAACTTCGAGCAGAAAAAAGTTTGGCAAAACTATTTAGAATTTTATTTAAATCAAATACAAGATGAGAGATAAATGATCAAACGCCTTTTCGATATCACTGCTGCGACCACCGCTTTGGTCGCTTTATCTCCGGTATATGTCATCACCGCTTATAAAGTCAAAAAAAACTTAGGCTCGCCAGTGCTATTTCGTCAAACACGCCCGGGTCTAGACGGTAAGCCGTTTGAGATGATTAAATTTCGTACCATGAAAGATGGCATAGATAGTGATGGCAATCCTTTGCCTGATAGTGAGCGCTTGACTGACTTTGGTAAAGCGTTACGTAATAGTAGTTTGGATGAGCTACCTGAACTGTGGAATGTCGTCAGAGGTGATATGAGCTTAGTCGGACCACGCCCATTATTGATGGAATACTTGCCATTATATAGTAAAGAACAAGCGCGTCGTCATAATGTACGCCCTGGTATTACCGGTTATGCGCAAGTGAATGGGCGTAATGCCATCGGTTGGGATAAGAAGTTTGAGCTTGATACTTGGTATGTAGATAACCAATCATTATGGTTAGATATCAAGATACTACTTAAGACAGTAAAGAAAGTGGTCATCAAAGATGGTATTAGCGCTGACGGCGAAGCGACAATGAGTAAGTTTACAGGAAGTAAATAGTTAATAATAACAAGGAAGTCAAAATGCAGCAGTTAATCGGTATATATGGCGCTAGTGGTTTTGGTAAAGAGTTATTGTCTTTAGTTCGTGAGCAATATAGAGATGCGCAACTTTGTTTTGTCGACGATGGCTCGCAAGATAATGAATTAAATAATTATCGCATTTATACCTATACACAGTATTTAGCATTACCCAATGCAGATAAGGCGGTAGTCTTAGCTATTGCAGATAGTAAAATACGTGAAGTATTAGAAGCTAAGTGTGCTAAGGACAAGGTGTTGATTTTATCTTTAAAGGCATCTAACTCAATTGTATTAGATAATGTTGAAATTGGAGAGGGCTCTGTACTGTGTCACTTTACCCAATTAACGTCTAATATAAAAATTGGTAAGCAATTTCAAGCTAATATTTATAGTTATATCGCTCATGATTGCGTGATTGGCGACTATGTCACCTTTGCCCCACGCGTCAGTTGCAATGGCAATATTCATATCCATGACCATGCATATATTGGCACAGGGGCAGTTATCAAACAAGGCACACCTGATAAGCCATTAATTATCGGTAAAGGTGCCATAGTGGGAATGGGTGCGGTTGTTACCAAAGACGTTCCAGCTGGAGCAGTCGTGATTGGTAATCCTGCAAGACCCCTCAATAAATAAAAAGTATAAATAAAAAATCAGAATCAGGTATTCCGTTGTAAAACACTAATCATCAATGATGAATCATCATTTATAAATAAGTACCATCGAGGCAACTATGTTACACACGCCATTTTCACCTTGGCCAAGCTTTACGCAAGAAGAGGCTGATGCGGTCAGTCAAGTATTACTATCTAATAAGGTAAATTACTGGACAGGGCAAGAATGTCGCAAGTTTGAGACGGAGTTTGCTAAATGGTCTGAGAGCAAATATGCCATTGCGATGGGTAATGGGACGTTGGCATTAGACGTTGCCTTACAAGCGTTAGATATCGGCGCAGGTGATGAAGTTATCGTCACGCCGCGTACCTTTATTGCAAGTATCTCATCAGTCGTCAATGCAGGAGCAACTCCGATTTTTGCTGATGTTGATGAGGCTACCGGTAATATCACGCCTGAGTCAATCGCTGCGGTATTGACGGCTAAAACCAAAGCTATCGTCTGTGTGCATTTGGCAGGTTGGCCTTGTGATATGGATGGCATCATGGCGTTGGCAGAACAGCATAATCTATATGTGATAGAGGACTGTGCGCAGGCACATGGTGCGCGCTACAAAGGTCGTAGCGTTGGTAGTATTGGCCATATCGGTGCGTGGAGCTTTTGCCAAGATAAAGTAATGACCACAGGCGGTGAAGGTGGTATGGTCACTACCAATGATGAGCAGCTATGGCGCAAGATGTGGGCTTATAAAGACCATGGTAAGAGCTATGCGGCTGTCTATGAGACCGAGCATCCACCAGGCTATCGCTGGCTGCATGAGAGCTTTGGCACCAACTGGCGTATGACAGAGATGCAAGCAGTGATAGGTCGTATCCAGCTACAGCGTATGAACGACTGGACTGCTAAGCGTACTGCTAATGCCAGCGCAATATTAGATGCATGCACTGGTTGGGAGACACAAGGCTATTTATCAGTACCTAGGTTGGAGGCAATATCCGCGTTTGCTGACTGTACCCACGCTTACTACAAGCTCTATGTATACGTGCAGCCAGAGACTCTGCCACAAGGTTGGTCACGCGATCGACTTATTAATGAGATAAATGCGCTAAATGTACCGTGTTTTTCAGGTTCCGCTTCTGAAGTATATTTAGAAAAGGCATTTGATAATACTGGGTTGCGTCCAGAGACGCCGCTACCAATAGCGAAGCAATTGGGTGAGACTAGTCTAATGTTCTTAGTCCATCCTACATTGACTACTGCTGAGATTGAGCAGACCGTTGATGCCATCAATACTGTATTTACTCGGATGGCTGAAGTTAATTGTGTCTAATTGGCTAACGCTTACTTATCGTCACACTTCAACATAAAAGCAGACCCTTATGAATAAAAAATTGTTAATAGTACTAAGTGTCAGTATCGTAGCGATAGTACCAATATTGACAACGACTGCCTCAGCACAGAATTTATATATCAATGACTTACGTCTCAAAGCAGGTATTGATTGGCTAAACACTCAAGGTGTAACGCAGATCAGTACCAGCACTTGGCCATTGAGCGCAAATGAGATCGAGCGAGGCTTACAAGGCGCTCAATTCACTAATGCGGTACAGCAGCAAGTCATACAGTCGATACAGACGCGGCTCAGTCAAGATCGCGACTCTTTGGTTAAAGCCTCTGGCGAAATAATGCTACAATCCGATCGTCAGTCTCTGCCGCAGACTTTTGGTGATGATCAGCTAGCAGGGCAGCAGATTAGCGGTTCGGTCGGCTTGAGCGAAGCCAATTGGGAGTTCAATCTACAGGCAACGTTTAAGAATGATGAGCTGATTGATGATGACTCAGATTTCAGTTTTAAAGGCTCTTATATTGCTGGTATGGCTGCCAATCAGTGGTTGATCGCTGGTAAGATTCCAGCATGGTGGGGACCCGGGCATGATGGTAGTCTTATTCGTGGCGATGCCAGTATTCCAGTCACTGGCTTTACGATGCAGCGCGATACGCAAACCGCACCGACTTATAAGTATTTAAACTGGGTCGGTCCTTGGCAGTATCAGCTGTTTGCTGGTCAATTGGATGACTATGACGCGGTTCCAGATGCCAAGCTATTTGGCGCGCGCCTAGCAGCCAGCCCATTACCTTGGTTAGAGGTTGGCGCTTCCCGTACTTTTATGTGGGGCGGGGAAGGTCGTCCAGATAGTATCAGCTCCTTTGGCGATGCCATCTTAGGGACCAAGGACAATGGTGATAATGATAACGGTGACCCAGCCAATCAACTAGGCGGCTTCGATGCACGCGTGCAGTTAGCACCTTTATTTAACGTGCCAGCAAGTGTCTACGGACAGTATGTTGGGGAAGATGAAGCCGGTGGTCTACCCGCGAAGAATATGTATTTGGCTGGCATAGATTATGCCTCTGCAGCGATGGGCAAGCCTTACCAACTTTATGCGGAATATACTGATACGCGCACCAGCGGTGAAGTACGTGGTATTTCTTACGATCATGGAACATACACTGATGGCTATTATCAGCAAGGCTATCCACTCGGCTATGCGCTCGGTGGTGATGCCGAAAGTGTCGCGCTCGGTGGTCGATTATGGCTTGATGGACGTAACTTTATTCATGCGAAGCTACAACACGCCAAAGTCAATCAGTCAGGAGAGTTAGACCGTCGTACGGGAGAGGCGGATAATCAAGCATTCCCGATGGCAGATAAGCTTACTGCTATTGATGTCTCTTGGGAACACCAACTACAGCCTTTGACAAAATTGACGACTAGACTATGGGCGGTCGATGCAGATAATCGCTCTAGTGATATCGGGGCTGGTATTGGACTTGAACTGGCAACTTATTAGTTTCATGCTATTTGTTTAACACAAATGAGAGTGAGCAAACTAAATTCAACAGGTAGATAAGCCTGTAGCACTGTCTTTTATGAATAAAAAAGCCGTTTATCAGTGATAGACGGCTTTTTTGTAGAAATTTTATACGTGTTTTCTACTTTTTAGCTCATATGAATGATTAACCATACTGCCAAACTCAACCGAACAAAATATTAAAAGTAATTCGATTCAAAGAGCTGTTTAAGCATTAATAAACGACTAATGCTAAATGGTTAAGGTTTTGTAGAGTGAACCATCGTTCTATAAGTTTCAGTTCATACACATCTCAATTCAACCTAAAAGGTCTAGTTGATTTCCTATATAATGTGAGCTGTTTCGTTATTGTTGATCCATTCAATTCAGGCTTTTTTCTTAGCAAAAAACGCTTCTTATCAGGTAAAACGGTGCTTTATGTTCAACGCTTCCTCGACTCGTTTAAATAAATACATCAGCGAAAGTGGTATTTGCTCTAGGCGAGACGCTGACCGCTTTATTGAACAAGGTAATGTATACATCAATGGCAAACGTGCGTCGGTCGGTGATCAGGTGGTCGCTGGAGATGCAGTAAAAGTCAACGGGCAGCTTATTGAGCCAAGAGAGCCTGATGATTTTATTTTTATTGCATTAAATAAGCCAGTAGGCATTGTGAGCACCACGGAAAGCTCTGAGAAAAATAATATTGTCGATTTTGTGCGGCATAGTTTGCGTATTTTTCCAATCGGTCGTTTAGACAAAGATTCCCAAGGTTTGATCTTTTTGACTAACAATGGCGATTTGGTCAATAAGGTATTACGTGCTGGCAATAATCATGAGAAAGAATATCTAGTTACAGTGAATAAGCCGTTAACAGATAATGTTATCGAAGGTTTGGCGGGCGGTGTGCCGATGCTTGGCAAGATGACCAAAAAATGCCCAGTGACTAAAGTGGCGCCTAATGTCTTTAACATCACGCTCGTACAAGGTTTGAACCGTCAAATTCGTCGTATGTGTGAGCACTTTGGCTACGAAGTCGTTAAGCTTGAACGTACGCGGATTATGAATGTAAGTCTCAAAGGTCTTCCCGTTGGTGACTGGCGAGACTTAACTCCAAAAGAGTTGTCTGTGTTACTTAAATCTGTAGAAGACTCTTCTTCACAAGACAATCACTCAAACAAGAAATCTCGCAATACGCCACGAAAAAAACCTCGTGCTGATGCTTCATCAAAGTCAAAACCATCTACAAAATCGGCAGGGGCAGCAAAGGGGCGTAACAAATACGCCAAAGATGATGCTAGAAAACCAGCAGGTTCTAAAGGTAGGGATGGACGTCCTACTGGTCGTGGTAGGCCGTCAGGCAGTAATGGTAAGTCCGGAGGCAGTGGCAAACCTGCTACCAATGGCAGGCGTCCTTCAAAAGGACGAGGCTCTTCACGGTAATAATTTTTCACAATGTGAATGCTATATTTATTTCTGAAATAGCAGTAAGCTAAATAACTTTAATCTTAATGAGATCATATTATGTTTAAAATAAAAGTAGAGCGCATTGTCAAAAAACCAATTGATGAGGTATTTGAAGCACTGAGTGACCATGCCAGTTATGGCTCATTTAAAGCGGTGGGGGTTGCTAAGTTAATAGCTGAAGGTAATGAGGAGCGCAATGGCGTTGGGGCTTTACGTAGCATTCAAACGGGACCCGTTAAGTTCTGGGAGCGGATTACGGCGTTTGAGCGTCCTACTCATATGCAATACCAAATCGAAAAATCTAAACCTATCAAAATGCAACATGATAAAGGTATCATTGATTTAAAAGACTTGGGCGATGGCACCACACACGTGACTTGGGTATCTGAGGGTCGATTGATTGGACCATTGCCATTGGTCGGTCGCCTATTTGACCGTCAAATGCAGAAACAAGGAAACATAGGGTTGCAAAAAGTTAAATAAAATATATACAAACCTACCTATTTATTACTATAATAGATAAATTATATCTATTATATAGAGAGCGAGTTATGGGGAAACTGGTTAGTATTGGGGAGGCTGCCAAACATTTCGGGGTTGCTCAATCCACATTAAGACGTTGGGATGAGGATGGTACGTTAGTCGCCAAGCGAACCGAAAACGGGCATAGGCGATATGATTTAAGTGAAATCAGACCACATTCCTTGAATACACCACCTAAATTAGACAGAAAAACCATTGCTTATGCTCGTGTATCGAGTCGTAATCAAAAAGATGACTTACTTCGCCAAGCTCAAGTTTTGGAACTTTATTGCGCCAAGCAAGGCTGGACTTTTGAAACGATTACTGATCTTGGTAGTGGAATGAATTATAAAAAGAAAGGCTTGAAAAGCCTGCTTGACGACATACTGGACAATCAAGTTGAACGGCTGGTAATTACCCATAAAGACAGGCTTTTGCGATTTGGTGCTGAATTGGTCTTTATGTTGTGTGAGGTTCGTGACGTTGAAGTAGTAATAATCAATGAGGGTGAGGAGCTTAGTTTTGAACAAGAATTAGCCCAAGATATATTAGAGATTATCAGCGTATTTTCAGCGAGGCTATACGGCTCTCGCAGCAAGAAAAACCAACAATTAATAGAGGCGGTTAAAAAAGCATTATGATCCGTGGTCACTCAATCGAACTCAAACCTAACAACGTACAGGCAAATCATCTTGCTCGTGCTTGCGGCGTGGCGAGAAAAGCCTACAACTGGGCTTTGCATGAGTGGCAACGACAGTATACGCTTGACAAGGCGTACCGTGATGCGTGTTTGGTCGCAGGCGTTGAGATTGATACCAAAAAGCTGAACAAACCCTCACAAGCGAAGCTCAGGCGCGAATTGAATGCCATTAAGCGTGAATTATTTCCTTATATGCTAGAGGTCACCAAATGTGCTCCGCAAGCGGCAATCATGCAATTGGGTGATGCTTATAACAAATTCTTTAAAGGCTTAGCGAAATATCCAACCGCTCGTAAAAAAGGCCGTGACGACAGATTTAGTTTATCCAACGACCAATTTGCCATCAAAGGTAAATCCATTCGTATCCCAAACTTGGGCTGGGTTCGCTTAAAAGAAGCTTTACGTTTTGAAGGCAAGATCATGTCAGCCACCATCTCTAAACGTGGTGGTAAGTGGTTTGTTAGTGTGGCTGTTGAGATTCATGGAACGGTTAAAGAGATTGCTAGAACTAGCAAAAGTGTGGGTATCGATCTTGGTATTGCCGATTTACTGGTTTTATCGGACGGCACCAAAATTAAAGCACCAAAACCGCTCAAGACAAACCTTAAAAAGCTAAGAACGCTAAACAAAGCACTCAGTCGTAGCAAAAAAGGCAGTAAAAACAGAGAAAAAGCGAAAACCAAGCTCTCTCGTTTGCACTATAAAATCAGATGTATCAGGCAAGACTCTTTGCACAAAATAACCTCTGATTTGGTTAAAGCGTTCGATGTGATTGCGATTGAGGATTTGAACGTCAAAGGTATAGTTAAGAACAGGCGATTATCAAGAGCAATCAGTGATTTGGGTTTCTGTGAATTTAAGCGTCAGCTTATCTACAAAGCCAATGAGCAAGGCAAGACAGTTAAATCAGTCGGGCGCTTTTACCCAAGCTCAAAAACTTGCTCAAACTGTAATCATATCCTTGGTAAAGATCAGCTAACATTGAAAATGCGTGAGTGGTTATGCCCTAACTGTCAGGCTTCTCATGACCGTGACCTCAACGCCAGTATCAATATTTTAAATAATGCGACTGTTATTTTAACAGCCACATAATCCTGTTTATTGGACGGTGAGTTCCATCGCCAATTAAAAAAAGTCTGTGGAGTCGTGGTCAGTCTAAATCTCAAACGAGAAATAGCGCATAACAATGAAGCAGAAAGAAAACATTGAACCTAGTCAATATTGAATAGGTTTGAGTAAGATTTTTGGAACGGTTTAGTAGCATACTCAAATCTATAGAAAGCCGCTAATCTAGCGGCAATGTTGGGTTTTCTGATATTACTCTCTACTGGTGGCTTGTTTTATTTGAGCCATCACTGTCAGTTTTAATCCGTTTTATTCTTAGCAGCTTCAATCTCGTTAAAACGCGCTAATTGCTCTGGCGTTGCTTTCTGTTGATACTTCTCTTTCCACTCAGCATAAGGCATGCCATAGACAAGCTCGCGCGCATCCTCGTATTCGATTTCAATACCACGCTCTTCACCAGCCGCTTTGTACCATTTAGATAAGCAGTTACGACAAAAGTCGGCAAGGTTCATTAGCTCGATATTTTGTACATCTTTGCGCTCATCTAAATGAGCCAATAAGCGACGAAATGCCGCGGCTTCTAACTCGATGTTTGATTCTAATTTTGCCATAATATTTTCCTAGTTGTAATTGAGTCATTTCAAAACTGAAATGATACTAACGATATAAATATTGCGCAATTAGCGTGGGCTCATCGTCTGTAAAGTTTATCAGTGGCTCAATCTGTCGTTAATTGTAATGAACTGTGGCGATAGTTAACTCTAATAGTACTATGTATTCTTCTAATATAAATTACGACTTGTCATCAATTAAATCAAAAAATACCAGAAGCCAAATGGATAGAACCCACAAAACAAAGGACTGATCTATCATATTAAGTACAAAATGTGTGATATAGCTTCATCTTTGCAAAGAAATTCTAAGTTAATTAGCGTGCTTTATAAAGCTATCTATTCAATTTTTGGCTGAGGTAATTGACGCACTTGGCTAATAGGCTTTGCAACATATTGTGTTGTGCTCTTCAGCGATATAAACCCCTATTTATTATATGGATCATTATGATGCGCAGAGCAGAGTGATGCATAGTCTCTAATCACCAGAGTCGTCAATTTTAAATTGCCAAACTCTTCAATATTAAAAGCTTTTTTTGGACCAATTTGACGGTATTGCAAATCGTTGTGCCAGTGCTTCAACATGTTAATAAAAGGAGTCTTGTCGTTAGATTTTAATAGACCATGTTAGTGCGCCAAACAAGAATCGAACAACCTTTACACAGGGTTAATAGCTCTGCCATATGGTCAAGCTGACTGACTATCAGAACCGCATTAATGATGCCGGTATTTTTCGATTGACGTGCTAGCGGTAACGACTTAAATCCAAACAATTACTGACTAATGTTGACCAATATATTGAATGAAATCGAATCTATGGTATTTTCTGATATGGCTATTGAAGATTGGGTGCAGGTCTTTTCCTGTATGGTTCCTAGTCGAATACCGTGATAGTTATGGTAATTGCAATTCTGGGGCGAAAAAAGAATATCAGCAGCAGAATCTAAAACATAAGTAAAAATAAATCAGTATTTCCAAAAAAAAGCCCTAGTGAACTAGGGTTTTTTAATGGATGTAAGTTTAGTAAATTTTAACGGGCTTCGAAATACATAGTAACTTCAAAACCGATACGGATGTCTTGAAAAGCTGGTTTGGTCCACTGCATGAGATTGCTCTTGAATGATGTTACTAGTTGATAGGCAAGATTAATAAAGGGAATACCTCATGCTATTACAACCTAACCCCTGCTGTCAATTTATTAGATGTTAACTTGGAATATTTTAGCTATGAAGTTTAGCGGCAACAGTAAAGTTTACTTATGTTTATAAATAAGCCCCTAATTGTGAAGTTAGTATTTGGAGGTTGTCGATGGAGTACGCTAATTGTGGACTTCAGGTTCGGTGATTCAAAAAAGACTGTAGCTAATGCTCATTTAAGAAATAATAACCAGCTTATGTTCATTAAATAACCAAAAAAAGATTGAAGAACTCTCTTGGCTTTGGTATGTTTCAAGCCATGCTTTGATTTCATGTAATTTAAATTCTATCACGCGTAGTTCGGGCCAGTACAATCAGTACGGTCGATCGAATCCTCATTTACTATCAACAAGGAAACTGCCATGACTAGTGCTGTTGCCCGACACTCCGGCACCGCGCTGCACCCGCTGCATGCGTTTTTTTTAGCCGGAATGGTGCCTCTGTTTATCGGAGTCTTACTTAACGATTACGCCTATTGGTCCAGCTACGAGCTGCAATGGAAAAACTTCGCTTCTTGGATGCTTATAGGTGCGCTGGTATTCAATGGTTTGGCCATGCTAGGCTCAATTTTATCTCTAGTTCGCGCTGATAAGCGCATGGGTACACCAGTGGCTTATTTTCTGTTGCTACTGGTCACCTTTGTACTAGGTATCCTCAACTCATTTATCCATGCAAAGGATGTCTGGGCCAGTATGCCGACTGGGCTTATTCTATCTGTTATCACTGTCATTCTGGCCTGCATTGCAACCTGGATTGGCCTCACAAGCTGGCGCATTGGAGGTGTAAGATGAAATCACTCAATATCTTATCGATATCTTTTTTAGTCGCTGCTCTCTTAAGCGCATGTGGCGAAAATAATGTAAACGATGCAGAACAGTTAGGTGCTAATCCAACCTTGCCTGAAGCTCAACGCGGCTTATTACCTACTTTAAAAATAGCTGAGCCAGCAGGTTGGGGTGATAACCGACCTATAGTGCCGTCAGGTTATAAAATCACAGCCATTGCCACTGACCTTCAGATTCCACGGCAGATGCTAGTTTTGCCCAATGGTGACATACTGATTGCTGAGGGCAAGGGCGGTGGTGCACCCAAGCTACGTCCTAAAGACATTATTGCTACTTATTTTAAGGCTAAAGGTACTACATCCGTTAAAGGAGGTAACCGTCTGACTCTTCTGCGCGACAGTAATGACGACGGCACTTACGAGACACGTACTGTATTCGCCGAGAATCTGAATGCGCCTTATGGTCTTGCACTAATCGAAGATCAACTGTACGTTGCCAATCAAGATGCGGTAGTGCAATTCGATTATCAGCCCGGACAGACCACCGCTAGTGGACCGCCACGCAAACTCACCGACCTGCCTAGCATGGTCAATCATCACTGGACCAAGGCGATGACGGCCAGTCCGGATGGGCAATTCCTGTACGTGGGCATTGGTTCCAACAGCAATATTACTGAAAACGGACTGGATGTAGAGGCGGATCGTGCCATGGTCTGGGAAATCGATGCCAAAAGCGGTGCTCACCGACCTTATGCAACCGGTCTGCGTAATCCAACGGCGTTAGCTATCCTGCCTGGTACTAACCAGTTATGGGCCGTGATCAACGAACGTGATGAGCTCGGTCCACGATTGGTACCTGATTACTTGACCTCAGTTCAAGAGGGTAAGTTTTATGGTTGGCCCTACAGCTATTGGGGACAAAATGTTGATCCGCGGGTCAAGCCAGAGCAACCTGATATGGTAGCCGCCGCGATTGCTCCAGACTACAGCCTTGGGTCGCACAAAGCTCCTTTAGGTATAGCTTTCTCAACGACAACCATGGGCGGCAAGTTCAGCGAAGGCGCATTCATCGGTGAGCATGGCAGCTGGAACCGTTCAGACCCAGCGGGTTATGACGTAGTGTTCGTCCCATTCAGCAACGGGAAACCAGCTGGAGACCCAGTTAACTTTGTCACTGGATTTCAGGGAGAGAATGGCAAAACCTTTGGTCGACCAGTAGGCGTGACAGTGGATCCAAAAGGGGCACTCATCGTTGCCGATGACCTTTCTAATACCATTTGGCGGGTGATACCAAATTGATAAGCAGCATGTAGGAAAGCTTCTACGTGGGTTGCTTTCACCCATGTAGAATTATCAAATAATAGCTCTCCTATCATTAGCAGAGCGAAATAGATTATAGCCACGCCGGAGGTGTTTTCAGAAAATCGTTACCTCTATTGCTTTTTGCTTGTATGAAGGTAGGAATGCTTTAGTCTGTGTACCTTACATGTACCTTACATACCCCGATTGCGGGGTCTTAAGTATGTAGACAGTCTTAGAAGTTAGGTCTTGAATGGCTGACTATATGAAGGGGTAGTCGTCTTCTACCTCTATAAACAATAGGTGCTTTTTCATTATGGTTTGATTGGTCAATAAGATATAAAAACGTTGTAGACCCCGAAAATCAGGCAAAAAAAATCCTCACTTCTTAAATAAGAAGTGAGGATTTTAGTGCTCTTTCAAGCCATATTTGGAGCGGGAAAAGAGATTCGAACTCTCGACCCCAACCTTGGCAAGGTTATGCTCTACCACTGAGCTATTCCCGCTAATTATCAATTAACTATCGTCAGTTGATGAAGGCGTATTATACGCAGTTTTTTTTAGGTGTCAACACCTATGACGAAAAAAATTAAAGTTATTAAAATAGGCATGTCTTCTAGCCATAGATATATGTTATAACGGTTTATTATAATATGTATTCCAAAAGCTTTGTAGTACATAAATAAGCTGGGACGCACTTTATAATTTAACAGTAATCATATTCACAATTATCAATACTTACAAAGATAAGTCATAAGGATAAAAAATGAGTCAACAATATACCATCGCTGATTATTTGTTTGATCGTGTCGCAGAAGCGGGCGCATCTGAGATATTTGGCGTACCTGGTGATTTTAACTTAACTTTTTTGGATAACGTTCTCGCCTCTGACAAGCTGCGCTGGGTGGGTAATACCAATGAGCTAAATGCTGGCTATGCTGCCGATGGCTATGCACGCGAGCGTGGGTTTGCCGCCATGGTGACAACCTTTGGTGTAGGCGAGCTGTCAGCGATTAACGCGACCGCAGGTTCTTTTGCTGAGTACGCACCGGTATTGCATATCGTAGGTGCACCAAGCACAGCGCTACAAGACTCAAAGCGCCGTATTCATCATTCGCTTGGCGATGGCGTATTCAATCATTTTATTAAGATGGTTGAGCCTGTGACGGTAGCCCGTGCGCAGCTTACTCCTGAGAACGCTGCCTCAGAAATTGATAGAGTAATTCGCTTAATTCTCAAAAAGCATCGCCCAGGTTACTTACTATTATCACCAGATGTTGCTCGTCAGCCTATCTATCCACCAACGACTAAGTTGATCGATAGTCAAGAAGACATTACTAGCCAAGCGGCATTATCAGATTTTAAGCAAGCATTAACAGAGTTTTTGCCAAACAAGACCACGACATTAATGGCAGATTTGATGGTGCATCGTTTGGGATTGCAGTCACAGCTCAAAGCATTGATCGTTGATACCGATATTCCTTATACCACGCTATCTTGGGGCAAGACACTGCTTGATGAAAATAGCGATCGTTGGGCAGGCACTTATGCGGGTGTTGCTTCGCGTCCAATTGTCAAAGATGCGGTAGAAAACTGCGAATGTCTCATAAAAGTAGGGGTGCAATACACTGACACTACTACCGCAGGGTTTAGCCAAGATATCAATGAAGATGTGGTCGTAGACTTGCATTATGAGCGTGCTTCTATCAGTGGTAAGAACTTTGCACCGATTGCGCTAAAAGATGCGCTGCAGGCCCTACATGAAGTGATGACCTCTGGCATTAATATCGTACCAAAACCTTTCTGTGAAGAAGTTAAGCCGCATGAACAAAAAGGTAAAGACAGTGAGGCTATCCGCCAAGATGATTTATGGCATATTATCGCTGACCGCTTAGACCACAATAACTTGGTGTTTTCTGAACAAGGGACTGCCTATTTTGGTATCAGTGATGTGCGTCTGCCAGAAGGGGTAACGTCATATGGACAGCCGATGTGGGGCTCAATTGGTTACACGTTGCCAGCCAGCTTGGGCGCGGCGATTGCATCACCAGATAAGCGCAGTGTGTTATTAATTGGGGACGGTTCAGCATTGCTAACAATCCAAGAGCTAGCGGTCATGATTCAAGAGCGCATCAACCCTGTAATCGTCTTAATCAACAATGACGGTTATACGGTAGAGCGCGCAATTCATGGCGAAAACCAATACTATAACGATATTCCTAAATGCGATTGGCAAATCATGCCGCGAGCGTTTGGTGCGACAGAAGAAAATAGTGTACTACTCAAAGCAGAGACAGCAGGCGAGCTAAAATCTGCTCTCGACAAAGCTGCTGCGACTACCGATAAGCTAGTAATGATCGAGGTGATTGCAGACAAGCATGATATCCCGCCATTGCTAGCAGACATCAGCGCGGCACTAAAGCCAAAAAAGGACTAAGTCATTCGTAAAAGCTTACTTAATAGAAGTAACAGCCCCATTTAGCAAAATAGCGAGATGGGGTTTTTTGCATTTTTTTATCATACGGATTAATTAATCAGCAATTGCTCTTATGTCAGTTGGCAGACTTTAGTATTATGGCGGATTAGGCTACGTTCAGCCTTTATAGTCAACAGGAGATGGCCCCGTCGTGATTTGGTTAAAAATGCTTATCGGCGCATTGATGGTACTGGCGATTCAAATGTTCGCCCAAACCCGATTTTTCTATTTGGCGGCACTTGCGCCACTATTCCCCACTTTTACGTTAATCAGTCACTTTATCGTTGGTACTGAGCGCAGTCCCGCTGATTTAAAGGTCGCGCTGATATTCAGTATGCTTGGCGTCATACCGCATTTGATTTATACCTTTGTGGTGTTTTTTAGCATCAGTTATATGAGTTTATACAAGGCACTGCTATTAGGTGTGGTCGCTTGGACGGTGGCGGCTGCGATTCTGGTACTGACATGGCAATACATTCAAGGTTAAGTAATATTAAGAGGTAAACTCTTTTAGCGCAGCAATAGCATTTTATAAGCTTAACTTTAATATTAGAGCGTTTTTTATTGAAGTATTTTTATTGATTTAGTATTGGCTGTTAGTTCTGATGGTGATGCTAGGGCGTGTTGAACATTGGGTATAAATTAATGGCAAAAAAAATAGCGAACGGTTAATCTTTAAGTTCTCACACAAAAAAGATATCGTTCGCTATGCCTCGCACTATGCTCAAAGATGAACACTGGACAAGACTGAAACCTATATTACTAGAACTTAATATCTATGACAAAGGAAATCTTAGACAAACGGTTGAAGGCGTGCTTTATCGCATGCGTGTTGGCTGTCCTTGGCGCGACTTACCCGAGTATTTTGGCAAGCCTAATACCATCTATAAAGCTTACCAGCGCTGGTTTCGCAGTAATAAGCTGATTGCATTATTTACGTTACTGATCAAAGACGCAGACCTTGAGTGGGTCTTTATCGATGGCACTCATATTAAAGCGCATCAGCACAGCAGTAGTGGCAATGAGAACCTACAATCCATTGGCAAAAGTGTGGCAGGCCGCGCGACCAAGATTCACTTAGCAGTTGATGCGCATGGCAATCCGATTACCTTTATCTTGTCAGATGGCACAACCCACGATGTTAAAGTCGCACCTGATTTAGTAGACAAGGTTGACTTGAATGATACAGAGGTTTTATGTGCCGATAAAGGCTACGATTCTGATGCACTACGAGCCCATATTGAACAAGCAGGGACGCAGGATAACATCCCTCGAAAACGAAACACTCAGTCTTCTAACGACCATATGGACTGGGACTTATATAAAGCCAGGCATCTAGTAGAAAACGCTTTCGCTAAGCTAAAACAGTATAGGGCGGTTGCCACTAGATTTGATAAGCTCAAGCAGAGTTATGAAAATACGGTCGCTCTTGCTTGTGCTTATATCTGGCTCAAATTATGAATGTTCAACACGCCCTAATGTCATTATAAATAATTGTCATTCATATTTTGAATAACGGCCGCTTATGATAGGCTCACTGGTGTAATATTTACTAACAGCAAGATAACGAAAAACCCATCGCAATCAATTACTATTCTTAATAATAAAAAGTAGGGCTCAAAAAAAATGGATACCTTAAATATCCTGTATCTCGTAGGCGCAGTACTAATTTTCGCCAGTATCATGGCGAGTACATTATCGGCGCGCTTAGGCGTACCATTGTTGTTGCTGTTTTTGATAGTGGGTATGTTGGCAGGCGAGCAGGGTATCTTGGGTATTGAGTTCTCTCAATATGCGCTAGCCAATTTCGTTGGGCAGGCCGCCTTAGCCTGTATCTTGCTAGATGGTGGTTTACGTACATCCTTTAAATCATTTCGAGTGGGTCTAAAACCTGCGATTACGCTGGCCACGTGGGGCGTGTTGGTCACGGTCATGGTGCTAGGGGTGTTTGTCACTTGGCTGCTCGATGTCGATTGGCGTTTTGGTCTACTGATGGCAGCAATTGTCGGCTCAACCGATGCAGCAGCGGTATTTTCTCTATTACGTAATGGCGGCGTCAAGCTTAATGACCGTGTACAAGCAACGCTTGAACTTGAGTCTGGTGCCAACGATCCCTTGGCTATTTTGTTAGTCACTGGTTTGATTGCGCTAAATGTTGATCCTGATGGTCAGACAGTATTTGGCTTTTTAGTTTTATTGCTACAGCAGCTGAGCTTTGGGCTAGGCATGGGCTTATTGTTCGGTTATTTTTTATCCCGATTATTGCCCAAGGTGCATTTAGCAGAAGGCATGTACGCCATTTTAATCCTCTCCGCTGGCTTGGCTGTGTTCGCCGCGACCAATCTTATTGGCGGCAGTGGATTTTTGGCGGTATACCTCACTGGTGTGTTAATCGGCAACCACAAGGTGCGCTCAACAGAACATGTCATGCGAGTGATGGACAGCTTTGCTTGGCTATCACAAGCAGTGCTTTTCGTAGTATTAGGACTGCTGGTCACTCCATCAAACGTCCTCAATGTCTGGCATTATTCGGTTGCAATCGCGCTCTTTATGATCTTTGTCGCGCGTCCTATTGCCGTCTATACCAGCGTAAAACCTTTCAAATTTAAAGACAGAGAGATTGGGTTTATCTCTTGGGTTGGTTTGCGCGGTGCAGTGCCTATTACCTTGGCAATTTTACCCGTCATGGCTGGGATAGATAACGCCTTTATGCTGTTTGATATTGCCTTTGGCGTCGTGGTTCTGTCGTTGATTTTGCAAGGTACAACCATCCCGACGATGGCCAATCTGTTTAAAGTACGTATTCCGACCAATAAAGACCCAAAAGAGGAGCATGAAGTCTGGGTATCCGATAAGGCCAGTATCACGCTGTATGAGTTTGAGGCAAAGTCGGGCGCATTTGCCATTGGGCGTCATCCTATGGGTATCTCCAAAGGTATTAACCCAGATGAAATCAGTGTCTTTGCGCTAGTCCGTAATCAGCAAATCGTAGTAGTCGATGACAACACAAAGCTAAAATTCGGTGACAGTGTCTGGTATGCGATGAGAGGTAATCACGCTAGCAAAATCGCTAAGATTTTTAATGACACGACATTAGATCGCAAAGCTATCGATGACTTCTATGGCGATTGGTTGCTATCACCAAGTGTTAAGCTTGGAGACTTGCCATTTTTTACAGGAATTATGGCGTCTGAGACATTGGTAAAAACACTTAAAACGTCCGATGAAGACAGCGCAAAAAACATGTGGGAGCAGACGGTGGCCGAGTACGTGAAATCACACTTAGGTACTGCGCCAGTGTCAGGCGATACTGTTGTGATAAGCGATGAATGGTCATTGGTTATTAAGGAAGTCGATGACAAAGGGAAGCTAAGAACCATTGGTCTAAAGTACCAAGACCAAGCAGCGACCGCCTAAAATTTTGTCGCAAATTGTTAACAGCTGATGATCAAAACAGTAAGATAAAGCCTTGTCTTTAAAGGCATTACTTTCAATACAAGACAATGCACCAGCTATTAGGACACTGTGATTAAGAAACACTGAGAATCCGAGTAGCAAAATCTGCTGATAAATTAGGCTTTAGAATAATTCTCTGACAACAAATTTATCATTTTATTCAAAAAATCTGCCACATGTTTGTGTAGGTTTTCTCGGTATGCCCAGTGATGCTTCACTTCATAGCTTGCCTCATCAGGCAGTAGTATTTTCATCAGCCCCATCTCTTCATAGCGCATTGCTAGATCGCGTGGCAAATAACCCACATGATGACCTGCTAGGATAAGCTGCGCTGTCGCCTCCATATGATAAGTAGTCGCGCTTAACGTCTTGGGACGAATATGATTGATATGATGCTCTACCACATAGCCTCTTTTTATCCACGGATAGTTCTGTTCTAAATCCTCAAAAGTTAATCCTTCTGAGTTGTAAAACAATCTATGCTCGCGACCACAACAGACCACTTGCTTTTCAACAAATGCTGGCTTAAAAGTCAGTAAAGGTGGAAAGCTGCCAAAATAACCCACGCCAATGTCACTCTCGTTACTTAAGAGCTTTTCTAACATGCTCTCAGGGCTTTGTACGTCGATAGAAAAGTGTATTAACGGGTTATTACGGTAGCTGTTGGCTAGACGTTGTCTAAGCGCATCATAAAAAAACTTGGGCATCTGATCAATCAAGCAAAGCCTGATGTGCCCGCCGTGAACTGAGTCTAATTGTTTAATATAATGCAGCTGATGTTGAAAGCTGGCGACTGATTCGGTAAAGCCCAAACATGCCTCATACACCGCCGCACCGTCCTCCGTGAGTTTGAATCCTGCTCGACCACGATGACATAGCGTCATGCCTAAGCGGTCTTCTAAATGCTTCAAATGCCCACTGATCACAGAAGTAGTGACATTCAAACGCGACTGCGCGGCCGTCACGCCTTGGCACTCTACGATAGCCATAAAGCTGCGTAGTGTTTTGATGTCTATCTTTATCAGTTCATCCAATATCAAAAGCGGCTCCTTATTTATTAAATCAATATCACCTTTCTTTCAATCAATACTGCCTCTCATAAACTTCTGATAGTGACCTATAAGCGCACTTTAGTACGAAAAAATAGAAGTTTACTTCTAAATTTTACCATGGTTCCTTCTCTTATATTTATGTATTGTCAATGGCATGTAGCAAATTGTGTACTTAAACCAAATAGAACAAGGAAGTAACTTATGACATTCAATCAACCATTAAGCGGCAACGATATGCCAAGATTTGGCGGTTTCGCTTCTATGATGCGTCTGCCAACTCAAGCCGATGCTGAAGGGTTAGATGTGGCGTTCGTTGGCGTACCTTTAGATATTGGTGCATCCAACCGTAGCGGTGCAAGATTGGGTCCTAGACAGATTCGTGATGAGTCAAGAATGATTCGTCCCTACAATGTGGCCACTCGTGCTGCGCCTTTTGAGTCATTACAAGTCGCTGACATCGGCGATGTGCCTATCAATACATTCAACCTGCTAAAAAGCGTTGATATCATCGAAAAATTCTATACCGATAAAATCGTCAAACACGGCGCGATTCCTCTAACACTAGGTGGCGATCATACTATTGCATTGCCTATCCTGCGTGCACTTGCTAAAAAACACGGCCCTGTCGGCATGGTACACATCGATGCCCATGCTGATATCAATGATGATATGTTTGGTGAAAAAATCGCGCACGGTACGCCATTCCGCCGCGCTGTTGAAGAAAACCTCATCGATGGTAATCGTGTGGTGCAAATTGGTCTACGTGGTACAGGCTATAGCGCTGAAGAGTTTGACTGGTCAACTGAGCAAGGATTCCGTGTGGTACCTGCTGAAGAGTGCTGGTATAAGTCGCTAACACCGCTCATGGCTGAAGTACGCGAAAAGCTAGGAGATGGTCCTGTCTATTTGAGCTTCGATATCGACGGTATTGATCCTGCGTTTGCCCCAGGTACGGGTACTGCTGAAATCGGTGGTCTGACCTCTACTCAAGGTATCGAAATCATTCGCGGTATGCGCGGCCTAGATGTGGTAGGTGGGGACTTAGTTGAAGTATCACCACCGTATGATCCATTTGGTAATACTTCGGTATTGGCGGCGAACTTATTGTTCGAGATGCTATGCATCCTGCCGGGCGTACGCTATGACGACAAGGTTAAGGCGGTTTACTAATCACCATCAATGATTACCTCTATAATGAGCAGCCTTTGCAGCCATTAATTAGTGACTAATAATCGGTATGAAAGAAAAAATACAAAGGTTGTTTTGAGGTATTGATAATTATCTGCATATTCAGCGAAATTTTTTAGGATGACTGACCCATGACCCAATTGACGCAAACGCCTTCTCATTTGACTGATACATCATCATTGACCTGCGGTGAGCTGTTGGTGCAGTGGCTAGAGTATTATGGTGTAGAGACCGTTTTTGGTATCCCTGGTGTACACACGGTAGAGCTGTATCGCGGTCTGCCAAATACCAATATCCGTCATGTGACACCGCGTCACGAACAAGGCGCTGGGTTTATGGCAGATGGCTACTACCGTGCTTCTGGAAAAATCGGCGTATGCTTTATCATCACTGGCCCTGGTATGACTAACATTATGACAGCGATGGCGCAAGCACTGGCTGATTCGATACCGATGCTAGTAATCTCTAGTGTCAATAAAGTAAAAGACACAGGTAGTGGCGAAGGGCATTTACATGAGCTTCACGATCAGCAAGGCATGATTAGTAAAGTAGCATTGACGAGTAAGACCATTTGGCAACCTGAGTCGCTACCGAAGGTCATTGCAGAAGCTTTTGCCTTATTTAATGGGGCACGTCCTGGCCCTGTACATATTCAGCTGCCTATCGATGTCATCACCGCTGATGCCAGTCATGTTGCTAAGCCGCCTAGTTTAAATGCTGTAGCAAATAGCGAAGCTAGTACAAATAATTTGAGCCTACCACAGGTCACAAGACCATTGCCGAATCCTACGCAATTAGACCTAATCGTGCAGTCATTACAAACCGCGAAAAACCCTGTAATACTTTATGGAGGCGGCTGTGTTGATGTCGATCAAGATGCACAACGATTGGCAGAGCTGATAGATGCGCCAACGTTTTTGACGATTAATGCAAAAGGCTTGCTGCCACCTGGTCATCCATTAAGTTTAGGTAGCAATCAGTCATTAGAAGCAGGCCGAGCCGTGATTACCGAGGCGGATTGGGTGTTAGCGATTGGTACTGAGCTTGGCGAGACTGACTATGATGTGTTCTTTAATGGTGAGTTCAAAATCAACGGCACGCTGGTACGTATCGACTGTGATGCCCAGCAATTGCAGCGTCCGTTTAGAGCAGATATTGCGGTACTGTCTGACGCGCAAATGGCGATTAGTGGTTTATGTAGTCGCTTAGAAGGTCAGACACTTGATCATCAAGCACTGTCACGTGTCAATGAGACAAAACAAGCCATCTTGAAGGATGTAACGACAGACTTTGCGGGTCAAAATGCCTTACTAAAGCTAATTAGAGATGAAGTAGAAGACGTTATTTTCGTTGGTGATTCAACGCAGCCTGTCTACAGTGGCAACCTTGGCCTAGAAGCCTTAGCGACTCGTAAATGGTTTAATTCATCGACGGGTTTTGGCACATTAGGTTATGGTTTGCCTGCTGCTATTGGGGCCATGGTTGGCTCAAATCTACCTGTCATCAGTCTAATGGGTGATGGCGGCATTCAATTTACGATTGCTGAGCTCATCTGCGCAGCCGAGCTTGAGCTGCCATTGATCGTTTTGCTATGGAACAACCAAGGCTACGGTGAGATACGTCGTTATATGGAAGAGGGCGGCCTACTATTGATTGGCGTCAATATCAAAACGCCAAACTTTGAGCCATTAGCAGCAGGATTTGGCGCTGGCTATCGCAGAATCACTGATAAGCAGCAATTGCTAGACGCATTAGAAACAGACACTAAGGGTAAACAACCAATCATTTATGAGATTGATGAAGCAGACGACTTTCTAAAAGAAATGGCTGAGACAGTGACTTATTTTAGTTAAAGTAATACCGGCGCTAATGCCACGGATAATCACGAGACCGATAGTCACAGTTCTAAAAAACGACAAAAAAATGACAAACGCTGGTTACGCAAGGAAGCACCTTCATGACGCCCAATGCTAGAGAAATGTCAGAAAGTAGACATGAGCAAATACCGCGTTTGTTGACGGCGCTTGCTGTTGTCGTTGGTACGACCAATGTATTGACAAAACCTAGCCAACAGCAGTCTTATGTGCAAGGTGCAATTGAGGCTATCACAGACGCTACCGTCGCAGTTGTGATACCGCACTCTCTTGTGGCACTATGGCGCGTCATTAATATCTGTGCTGCTTTTGATGTAATTATCATTGCTCAAGCGGCCAATACAGGCTTAACAGGTGGCTCAACTCCGAATGGGGATTATGACAGGCCATTAGTCGTAATTTCTATGCAGTTATTGGGCGGTGTGCATTTACTTAATGATGCAGCAGAACTGGTTGCTTTGCCAGACGCAATACCTCAGGAGCGTTTGAGTTAATCAATCATCTGGGACTGGATTTGGGGTCGCATCCAGAGGAAATGCTAGAGAACCTGCAAGCTGGCACATTTAGCGAAGCGTCAGATAGTGCAAGCGATGGTAAAGTCTGTACCAACCATCATTATCAACATAAAGTCCGTGATTGTGAGGCAGAGACACCTGCTAGATTTAATAATGATCCCAACGGTCTGTACGAAGCATCTGGCTCAGCTGGCAAGGTCATCGTATTTGCAGTGAGGGTAGCGACCTTTGCCAAGCCTAAACACGAGCAAACATTTTATATCTCGACCAACGACGCTGACACCTTGACCACACTCAGAAAACAATGGTTAAAAAGCGAGTTGAAATTGCCCGTGTTGGCTGAGTATATGCACAAAAACTATAACGACATCACGATGCACTATGGTCGAGACACTTGCTTGAGCATGCGTAAGCTTCCTGCTAGCAAGATAGGGGCGCTGTATCGACTGCAAGCAAAGATTGGCTACTATCTGGATAAATGGCATCTTCCAAAGACGCTGCCAGATCGAATACTGCAACTGACATCTAGGTTTATGCCGCCGTCATTACCAGCCACTTTGAGTACGCAAGCGCTCTCATATAAATACCATTTGATTATAAAAGTCGCAGATGGTTTTGGTAACGACTTTGATAATGGCATTAATAAAGATTCTAATAAAAACGATGGCAACAATATCGCTGCTGCGCAGGATTTTTTGCAAAATCATATGCAGCAATATCAAGGTGCGCTGCATGTATGCACAGAGCTTGAATCGCAAACGTTATTGGTATTTCGCAGTGCCGCGACCGCTGCCATGTTTCGTTATCACAATTTAAATCAAGATAAGTTTGGCGAGCTGCTATCGACCGATATTGCTTTACCTAGAAATGCCGTAGATTGGGACGAGACTCTACCTGAACATTTACAAAAACAAGTCAGTAAAGCCTTTTATCTGGGGCATTTTTTCTGTCATGTCATGCACTAAGACTATTTATTGAAACCTAAGACCAATGCGAAGCAATTCAAGGAAGACCTGCTGGCATTTTATGACCAACGTCATATTGAGTATCCTGCTGAGCACAACGTGGGGCATGTGTATCCTGCTAAAACTGAGCTACATTATTTTTATAAAAAACTGGATCCAACCAATTCGCTCAACCCAGGTATTGGTCAGACAGAGAAATGGAAAAACTGGCAATCATCGCCCATTAAGGAGAAATTAAATGACGAGTTACATGGATAAGTCGCAGCAGCCGATTTTAGGGAATAATACGGTTGATCCAGAAACGCCAAAAGCAGGACAGTGGCGTGCAGCAATGTGGAAGTTCCTATTGTTTTCAGCACTAGGTATCGCACTTTTTATCATACCGTTTGAGTGGAATGGTAAGGTCACAATCTTATTAGGTGTATTGACCGATACGCTACAGTCCGTGTTAGGTGGATTGGTAGCCTATATTGCTATGGCGATAGTGACTATCTCCGCTCTTGGTGCACTGGCAGTCAAAGCGTTAAAGCCTAATTTGCATGAAGATTCACTGGTAAAAAAGCTTTTTAATGTTGATTGGTTTTGGCTGTCCACGCGTTTTTTAGGTATGTTGTTTGTTTGGATGATTTTCCTGCAAGTCGGCCCCGAGTTTATTATCAATCGTAATACGGGCGGTGTCATTTTTGAAGATTTGATTCCTGTCTTAATTCCGTTGTTCTTCTTTGCCATTTTATCGCTGCCATTTTTGACTGATTTTGGCTTGATGGAATTTTTGGGTACCTTAGCCAGTAAAGTGTTTATCAAACTTTTCAAACTACCTGGTCGTTCTGCTGTCGATGCAATGTCTTCTTGGTTTGGTGCAGCGTCTATCGGCTTGCTAGTCACTATGCAAGAGTATGACAAAAGCTTCTACAGTCAGCGTGAAGCCGCCATTATCGCGACTACATTTTCAGTCACTTCTATCGCCTTTACCTATGTGGTTGCCAAAACCATCGGTGTAGACAATAACTTCGTCTTCTTTTATCTGACCATTGCGCTAACCGGTTTCATCGCTGCGATTATCATGCCGCGTATACCACCATTATCACTTAAGCCTGATACGTATCATTCTGGCAAAAGCATGCTAGATGAAGGTATTCCTGCTGAATATACAACGTACCAGTGGGCAGTCAATCGTGCGGTTACTCGCGCGCACTCTATGCCAAGCTTAGGTAAAGTGTTCAAACGCAGCGTACACAATCTGCTTGATATCTATTTTGGACTGATTCCTGTTATCTTTGCTATCGGTACCATAGGTCTTGGCCTAGCAGAATACACGCCAGTCTTTAATTGGCTTGCAACACCACTTGTACCACTACTTGAGTGGTTACAGATTCCAGAGGCGGCAAAGGCTGCACCTGCCATGATTATGGGCTTTGCAGATATGTACTTGCCAGCGCTAGTCGGCAAAAGCATTGAAAGTGAGATGACACGATTCATCGTTGGAGCTGCCTCAATTACTCAGATTATCTATATGTCTGAAGTGGGTGCGCTGATTTTGAAATCAAATATTAAGCTAAATGTATTAGAGCTATTTTTAATCTTTATCCTTCGTACGCTTATCAGCTTGGTAGTTATCACCTCAGTGGCGCATCTACTGTATTAGTGACGCGTCTAGTATTCATAAGGCATCTAGCCTGACGATAATATGCAAATGGTCGGTTTTTCTGTAGTCAGTTAAACCGACCGTTTAGCCAATCACATTACGGACGTTACGCACATAAAGACAATTTGATCAAACATATAAGGCGATTGACCATTATGGAAATGCTGAACTCTACAGAATTAACCAGAGAAACTGCCATACAAACGGCTCAAAACGAAGTTGTATTAAATGCCGCTTATATCAATGGTGACTGGGTTACGATTGCAGCACCTGTGACCGATTCTGGTGATGCAAGCTTTGATAATACAAATAACCATGTGTTGTATGATCCAAATTCAGGCGAGGTGATTGCAACGACACGCTTATGCACCAGTGCCCATGTAGAGCAGGCAGTTAAAGCGGCTGATGAAGCTTTTGCTGGCTGGTCACAGACTAGTGTAAGTGAGCGTGCCCGCTATCTAAATGCGATTGCAGAGTCTATGGAGCAGCAATTCGATAAGTTGGTTGGACTGTCTGTATTAAACAACGGTAAGCCAATTGAAGAAGCAAAGATAGACGTCGGCGATGCCATCGCTTGCTATCGTTATTATGCCAATCTCATCACAGATCAGGCAACATGGTCTAAAGTATCAACGCTTGAATCGGGTATTCGTTTGTTAAAGACATACTCGCCAGTGGGTATTTGTGCGCTGATTACCCCTTGGAATTTCCCAATGGTAACGACTTCTTGGAAGCTGGCACCTGCGCTAGCGGCAGGTTGTACCGTGCTATTAAAACCGTCTGAGGTGACACTACTACCAGAGCTTATGCTAGGTAATATCCTATCTGAGATAGGCTTGCCAAAAGGGGTGGTTAATATTTTACCGGGTGCTGCTGAAGTGGGCACTGCTATGACCAGTCATCCGCTGATTGACAAAGTGTCTTTTACTGGTAGTAATGTAGTCGGCGAAAAGGTCATGATCCAAGCAGCAAAAGGCATCAAAGACATTAGCCTAGAGCTGGGTGGCAAGTCTGCTATTGTGGTCTGTGCAGATGCTGATATTGACTACGCTTGTGATTTAATTATTGGCGGTATATTTACCAATGCTGGTCAGATATGCTCGGCCACGTCGCGATTGGTTGTTCATCAAGACATCGCTGAACAGCTTTTTGAGACGTTAAAAGTAAAAACGGAAAGTTTGCAAATAGGTGATGGTTTCGCGACAGATACGCAAATGGGTCCATTGGTGAGCGAGCAGCAGCTGAATCAAGTTAAGAAGTTCTTTGATATTGCCGCTGACGAACATCTTGCTTGTTTGACTGGTGGCGAGATAGTTACTGGTTCAGGATATTTTGCAACCCCAACGATTTATACAGACGTACCAACGACCAGCCAATTATGGATGGAGGAAGTGTTTGGGCCTGTATTAGTCAGTACAACCTTTATCGACAATGCAGAGGCTATTCGCCTAGCTAATGATAGCAAGTTTGCTCTAGCAGCTACCATCGTGAGCGCCGATGAGACTGCTGCGCTTGAGATGTCGCTACAAATAAAAGCCGGGCATATCTGGATTAACGAGCAACAAATCGTACTGCCAGAAGCAGGATGGGGCGGATTTAAGCAAAGCGGTATCGGCCGTGAGTTGGGCGGTGATGGTTTGTCCGCTTATCAGAAGAGCAAACACGTATTACTGACCGATCAATTGGATTTTTAACTAGATTATCACTAGCCACTGTAGAGACCATTTACTAGCTATCAGCATGACTGTTGAATTATTGTAGAGTGATTGCTGATAGCTAAGTCGCGCCCTAGCATTACGTTTGTTTACCAGACCATTTCTTATATTAACTTTACTGTCGCACCCATTCAGGATAAAATTGAGCAATCATTCAAGTTTTATAGCCGTGCCCATTTTTATATGAGGTCACGGCTTTTTAAATGAGGCACATTATGTCACGCACCGCACTTTACAACCGTCATGATGCCTTGGAGCGTGCGCTACAGCTTTTTTGGCAAAATGGCTATCATGCCACCTCATTAAAGGATATCGAGCAAGCACTTGATATGCGCCCAGGCAGTATCTACGCAGCTTTTGGCAATAAAGAGGGACTGTTTCAAGAAGCACTAGAATATTATGCGCGTCTAGGATTGACTGAACTTGAGCGAGTATTGAGCCATCATAAAACGCCTTTATTGGGCCTTGCGGCTTACATACGTCAGCTTGGCGGGATTCGTGATAAAGCGTTACCGAGCCGTGCTTGTATGTTGGTCAAAAGCTTACTAGAGCTTGGTGCGCGTGAACAAACAGCGTTAACCAAGGTGGAAATGCTGCTGGCAGGTATGGAGACACGCTTTATAGAATGCTTTAGAGAAGCGCAGAATGTCGGTGAGATGGATAGTGAGCTTGATCCGGTTAGACTTGGTCGCCGCCTACAGGCAGAAGTCATGGGTCTGCGTGCTTTTGCACAGCGTGATGTAGAAAGCTCGACAGTACACGCCCTTGCTGAAGATATGGCCTTATCTATAGAAGAGTTGCGACTCGATAACTCAGTAAACGCTTAGAATGTCATAATCGGGTGTTCAAGACGGCATATATCTTCAGACGCTTACTTAGAAGATTCTAGCTGTTTAAGAGTATGATACCCACCATGTATACGGGTAAAAATAGTAATAGCACAGGCAGTAGCAAAGATACCAGCCAGTAGCACAAAATGCTGCGGCCAAATGCAAAAAGCGATAAAGATAGCAATCGTTTCAGTGCCTTCAGTGAGACCGTTGAGATAATAAAAGCTCTTATATTTAAACTGAGGCTTGTCTAATTGAAACTTTTCTGCAGAAATTGCAAAGGCCAAAAAGCTCGAACCTGTCCCGATAAATGCCGATAATAACAACGCGCCTGCAATGGCATTTTGGGCAGGATTGGCCAAGATAAACCCAAGCGGTACGGCTGCATAAAACAAGAAGTCGAGCGTGATATCTAAGTAACCGCCAGCGCTTGAGCTTTGCTGTGCGTAACGTGCCAACGCGCCATCAAGCCCATCCAAGATACGATTCAATATAATCGCTGCTAGCGCGCCATACCATAGCTCAAACGCGAGGAGTGGTAGTGCCAACATACCAACCAAGAATCCAGCTACCGTAAGCTGATCAGCTGTGATGCCGAGCTTATGCAATGTCGCTACTATTGGGGTTAGCAGCGGCTTGATCACGGGCGTAATGAACTTGTCTAACATGCGAGCTGCCTTTTATATTTTGCTTATTTTGATACTTTAGCTAGATTTTTGGCTTTAATCTACAAGACTATTGTCCTACGTAAATAACTTTACCATTGGCTGCTTCAGCGTCGCTTTGGTCGTGCGTGACCATAATAGCAGGCAACTTATGAGTACGAATTTGCTCAAACACCAATTGCCGCGTATCCATTCTCAGCTGGGTATCGAGCTTGCTAAAGGGCTCATCAAGTAGTATCGCTTTGGGCTCACTTAGCAGCGTGCGTAGTAGGGCGACACGTGCTTGTTGACCACCTGATAGGTTATCAGGATGACGATCTCCCATCCCTTCTAATCCTACTTGAGCTAAAGACTGCGCTATTTTTTCAACTCGCTGTCTCTTATTTCCTTTTGGCATAGCAAAAGCAATGTTGCCCGCGACTGATAGGTGCGAAAACAGCAGTGCATCTTGGTACAGCACCCCAATACGGCGCAAATGGGCTGGCAGGTGAGTCACATTTTTATCGTTTAACCAGACAGTACCCGTCGCGGTAAAATCGCTCGCCAAAGTGCCTGTTAGCCAGTTCAGTAAGCTGGATTTGCCACTACCAGAAGGGCCCATCACGGTTAGGATGTCGCCACCAGCGATGTGCTCATTGATACTCAATAACTGCTCGTTTTGACGAAACAGCTGTAAGTCTTTTATCTGTAGAGATGATGGCATCAGGAACCCTTTATTTGCGTTTTTTACAACTAATTATTTTAGTATTTCGTATTTCTAGCAGCTATTTTTTTCATAACGGCTATTTTCGATAGCTGATGCTTTTCACAACTTTTCTTATTCGTGGTCAACCTGCTATCGTGCGCCACTTCTAAAGAAATATTTGGGTAGCATCCAAGCCAATACAAAACCGATGAGCGGTAGCGCCATTTGCATAATTGCGTAGACAGCACTGGTACGCCGACTGGCTCCATTTGCCAATGTCACCGCTTCTGTCGTAATAGTAGCAATACGTCCACCGCCCGCCAATAGAGTTGGTAAGTACTGACCAAAGCTGATTGCTAGACCGAGAGCAATGGCAATCAAAATAGGGGCAAATAACTGCGGCAGTTTTATCTGAAAAAACACTTTGATGGGTGCAGCGCCAAGGCTAGCGGCCACATGAGCGAAACGTGAGTCTAAGCGTCGATAGCTACTGGCCAGTGATAAAAACACGTACGGTAGCACGAATAAAAGATGAGCAAAGGCCACATTAAAAAATTCTGATTGATGATTGGCCAACTGCTGTAACCATACCAAGCCAAATAAAAACGCAATACTTGGCACCAAGAGCGGTAAGTAAATAATAAAACTGGTGAAGTGTGACAATGGCTTAGCACTCAGTTGCTCAGCCTCCAAGCATAGCAACGTCAGAAAAACAGCAAAGGCAGTACTGACGGCCCCAATGCTAAGCGTATTGACCAATGGTGTGCTCATTTGAGTAAAGGCACTTTGAAAGTGTAATAGCACGAATTGCTCTGGTAGCATCGCTGGAAACCGCCAAAACCCTGCAAATGCCCATAAAACAAGGCCAGCGAGTGACATGAGCATAAAACCAATCACGCCTACGGTAAGTATAGCGGTGACTTTTTGCCAGATAGTATCTGCATAATGACGTTTGCCATTGACTGACGAAACACTAAATATTGCCTTGATAGTTTTTTCGCCGCCCAGCCAAAAGCCGACTAAACCTGCTGTCAGTACGAGCTGCAATAATGCGCCTGCTGATGCCTTGATACGCAATGTCAGGTCAACATCGTTGAACCATTGTATGATAGAGACGGCAAGCGTTGGCGGTGTGTTAGGGCCCAATATCAACGGCATCTCAACGCTCGCACTGGCATATGCCAACACTGCTAAAATTGGTAAACGTAGAAAAGGATATAACAGGGGCAAGACCGTCTTAAAAAAGGCAGTAATTGGGTAATAACCTAAATTGAGCGCAACGGTATATTGTTGACGCAGTTTTTTACCAAGCTCAGGCTGAGCAAGTGCGCCCAGTGCCATTAATAATAGAAAAGGCAGCTCTTTTAAGGTTAAACCCAAGATGATGCTGATACCGTATGGATCATGCGGAAACATACCATCGGGTGCCATCTCCCAACCAGTTAGCCACGGGGAGATGAGGCGTGCAAACATGCCTGATGGCGCAATCAAAAACCCAACGGCAATGGCTGCAGCTGCATGAGGAATAACCAAGATAGGGCTTAGTAAGTGCTCAATACGCTGCAACCAAACACTGTTAAAAAACGCGGCCAATATCATCAGGGCAATGACAAAAGCAAGTAAGGTGCTGATAAGTCCTGTAGCGAGACTTAACGCAGCCATCTGCGTGATGCCAGGCGTTTGCCACAGGTTTATAAACCCTTGCAGATTCAGAGTCGTTTTTTCTAGAGCAGGAAGCCAGCTCAGGGCAGGCAACAGTACACAGATAAGGCCACAGAGTACCGGTAATATTAATATGAGAATTAAGAGTTTGGGACTAAAAGACACGATGCGCGTAAACAGGTCTTTCTTCTCAAGCGTAATAGGTCTAGGTTTATCACCTTTTTTCGTTATTTTGTCAAAATCTTGGCTCATGGACTCACCCCATAACGTGCTTGCCAGCCTTGCTGGATGGCCTCTACCCAACTTGGATGCGGCTCGCTTACCGTACGTTTGACACTGTCAAAGGGCAGGGCGCTTGGATGAGACTGCTTCATTTTGAATAATGCTTGTTGTACAGGGCTAAGCGTAGATTGAACCAGTACGCTTTTATCACCCCATACCGAAGGGGTTTGTTTTTTTGCTTGGGCTTCTGGGCTCATCAAAAAGTTGGCTACTAATTGTGCGGCCTGTGGGTGGCTAGCGTTATAAGGAATAGCGACAAAATGAGTATTGCTTAAGCTGCCGTCACTCATCGCATAGCTGCGAATGCTTTTGGGTAAGTCATAACGCTGTACGGCTGCAGGAACCTCTGGTGCCGAAAAGGTAAACGCGAGACTCAGCTCCGTATCATCGACCAAGCGCCGCATCTGCGAGCCTGTCTGCACGAACTGCTCGCCATTACGCCATAAGGTTGGATGAAAGCCATCCAAAAACGCCCATAGCGGATCTAATACGAGCGCGGTGTTTTCTTCAGTGGCAGGCAAGTTGAGCTGTGCGCTAGTGTTCTTACCCGTTTGAGCATCTTGTTGTTCATGCAGCATGACTAAGACGTATTTTAAGAAACTCATACCTAAAAAATCAGGTGGCTTTGGGTAGCTAAAGCGGCCAGGGTTTTGTGCTGTCCAAGTGGTCAGTTCAGTTAGCGTTGTTGGCGGTTTACTGGTCGACAAGCTGTCATAATAGAACGTCAGAGAGGCTTGTCCCCACGGTGCTTCCATGCCGTTGGTCGGCACACCAAAGTCGAAATTTACGGTTGGATTATTCTCTGGGTCCGTCAGCGCAAAATTGGGCAGTTTATTGGCCCATTGTTTGAGTAATAACGAGTTTTCACTCATGGTGGCAAAGTTAGCACCATTAATCCAGACCAAATCGACACTACCTTGATCATCATTATGGGCAGACTTTTCTGCTAGTACCCGACTGACTGCTTCGCTGGTGTCGCTCAATTTGACATGAACTAAGTTGATATTATATTTATCATCGACTTGATCAGCGACCCATTGTAGATAAGCGTTAATCTGTGGGTCACCGCCCCATGCATAGAAATAAACGTCTTGATTGCTACCTTGGGCTTCTATCTGCTGCCAAGGTGATAAGTCTTGGTTAATATTGGCAGTAGTTGGCGATGCTGTGCTTGCTGATATACCAATACAAATGCTCATCACCATAGCGTAGGTGCTATATCGCGTAAGACGTTTGAGCATCGGTAAAGTGGTAATAACGCGCATTCAAGTTTCCGTTATGATTTAAATGTTAGTAAAGCTGGTAAAGATTTCATAGCCTGCCATGTCAAACCAAACAAATACCACAAAATCTAAACCAGCTTTATTGGAGTCTTTTAGAACTTTGCTACCAGTCGCGTCATTTAATGACGTTGATCAGCAAACTGTCCTTAATTAACTGATATTAACTAACCGTCATTAACTAACCGCGACGCCAAGTATGGTATTTCTCTAACCAACTTAATACGGTCTCAGGCGCCTGAGCACGTTTCCACTCACCAGCGGCGTATTTGTTACCTTCTGCCCAAGTAGGGTAGCTATGAATGGTGCCCAATATTTTATTAAGACCCAGACTGTGTTTCATGGCCAGTACAAACTCTGCGATTAGGTCGCCTGCATGTTCAGAAACCACCGTAACACCCAATATTTTGTCTTTACCTTTTGGTGTGATAACTTTGATAAAGCCTTTAGCCGCGCTATCTGTAATGGCACGATCTAACTCTTCAAACTCAAAACGAGTAATCTCGTAATCGATGCCTTTATCAATGGCTTCTTGCTCGTTAATACCAACACGAGCGACTTCTGGATCGATAAACGTAACCCAAGGAATGACGCGATAATCTACTTTAAACTTTTTCAGATTGCCAAATAAACCATTCACTGCGGCGTACCAACCCTGATGGGCAGCAACATGAGTAAACTGGTATGGGCCAACGATATCGCCTGCGGCAAAAATATTGGGATATAACGTCTCGAGATATTCGTTGGTCACGATCGTACGATTGGTTTCGATACCTAGCGCCTCTAAACCATAGCCTTCAAGGCGTGCGCTACGACCAACGGCACAAAGTAGCTCATCATACTCGATATCGATTTCTGTTTCATTGTGTTTGACGATAATGTATTTTTTACCATCACGCATCTCGCAGCGCATTGCTTGATGTGAGGTCAAAATATTAACACCGCTATCAGTAAGCGACTGGTGAGCAAAGGTAGACACTTCAAGATCTTCTTTACCCATAATGCGATCGCTCATCTCAATTTGCGTCACATTAGAACCCAGACGAGCAAAGCTTTGCGCAAGCTCACTACCGATTGGGCCACCGCCCAGTACTACTAGCTTTTTCGGGGCTTCTTCTAGCTCAGCAAATTTCGTCCATAGCGTGTCACTGGTTACGTAGCCTGTTTCTTCTATACCTGGTAGAGGCGGTACAAATGGGCGAGCGCCAGTGGCAATGACAATGGTACGCGCTGTTAAGGTTTGCATGCCGCCGTCGTTCAGTTTGATTTCTACTGTCCATGGGTCGACCAATTTGGCATAACCTTTGACCACATCGACACCCAGATTGGTATAGCGCTCAACACTGTCGTGTGGCGCGATATCGGCCACTACTTGCTGTACGCGTGCCATCACTTTTTTGAACGAAAACTGTGGTACGGTATTCTCTAACCCGTAGTTCTCCCCATGACGAATTTGATCAGCAATTTTTGCGCTCTTAATGATGGCCTTACTAGGTACACAGCCATAATTTAGACAATCACCGCCCATCTCACCTGCTTCAATCAATGTGACTTTTGCCTTTACTGCTGCGGCAATGTAGCTTGTGACCAATCCGCCAGCGCCTGCGCCAATCACAATCATATTGCGATCGAACTTTTTAGGTTTGGTGTGGTTTTTATAAACACGGCGTTTTTTAAACATGTTCAACACTCCTTTTGCTATTAATGGGAAGAAACCTAATAATGCAAATGAGACAATTAAGTTGAAAGATAAAATACCCGATAAGCTGTCTATCTGTGCCAGCTGTGTCCCTGCATTGACGAAGACAAACGTTCCAGCCAGCATACCGATTTGACTAACCCAGTAGTAAGTCCATGTTTTAATAGACGTCACACCCATCAATAGGTTAATCAAAAAGAAGGGAAATATGGGTACCAGACGTAAGGTAAATAAATAAAATCCACCTTCTTTTTCGACGCCTGCATCAATAGCTGACAACCGCTCAGGAAAGCGCTGTTTGATGGTGTCACGCAGTAGATATCGCGATGCCAAGAAAGCAATCGTAGCACCAATACTCGATGCAAATGAGGCAACGAGTAAGCCCTGAACCAAACCAAATAGTGCACCAGCGGCTAGCGTCAAAATCGCAGCGCCTGGTAAGGAGAGGGCAGTAACGACGACATATAGTAGGAAAAACCCACCGATAATCAATAGCGGTGACTGCGCTTTGTATTCATTAAATTGCGCCATCGACCCTTTTAAGCCATCAAGCGTCAATAATTGATTTAGGTCAAAATAAAAAAAGCTTGCCGCTAATATCAATATTAATAGTATTAAAAATATTCTTTTAATCATGAAAAGTCCGGCCAAATAAGGGAGCGAAAGCTAAAACAGTAGTCATTGCTCAAACAGTAGAATACTCATTGTCTAAGTAACAGAATTCGAGTAACTATATTTAACAAAAATTGGCGATCAAAGCTAAGCTAATTGTCTGAATCGCCTAACTACGATAAAAAAATGAAGTCGGCAGTCTTGATAGTATATATATTATGTCTTATTGGCTGACATTTATACGACTGAAGCAATAAGCACTGCTGCCAACAGTTATACTGGAGACGTATTTTTACCCAATGTTAGGGCGTCATAGTCTCTCATTAGGTATAGCGCCAAACAGGCTGTCAGCATTGGCCATGCAGCAAAGAACAATAAGTTATCAAAAGGCGTTAGATAAAGACCAAAAGATGCAAAAGTAGAAGCGGCGTGTAGTAATAAGATAATGCCGTATGTCCATTTTTTGAATAAACCCATGACAAACGAGAAGATAAGAATGATTTGTAAGCTACCAATCAGATAAACAATAGTGATGCTTAAGTTTTCTAAAGCGTAGAATTTAGCAAACACATTGGCGGCATGCTCAGGATTTACGAATTTGTCGAGTGTCCAAAAGAAAAATACGATGAAAACACCAAGGCGAAGAAACAATAGTGAGAGTGGTAAATGTTTTGGCATGAATTATCTCTTTTTGAGAAAAAGTAAAAGTGAATTGGAACAAATTAAGCAAATACAACGGGCACGAGGGCACCGAACTATCAGGTAACAAACACAGGTAAAATATGAACAATATTGAGTGATTACTCAAAAATAAACAAAGTATTACCACAAAACGTACTAAAAACGCATTGTAGTGGTTATTGAATAACTGTTCAAGTTGATTATATCCATATTCTAGCAATTAGATCGCTAGGTTACTTTCTTTAACCAAACCAGCAATGTTAGGTTAAAGAAGCCCGATTTGTGTACGTTTGATTGAGTCTATCGACACATTTAACGTTTATTTTGCGCTCTAAAGATTTGCCTAACCTATATAAATGCAAAAAGCCCTTTATAGAACGTAAATTCTATAAAGGGCTTTTGAGGGGATGCTTATAACACTATAGTAAAGCCAACAGCAGTAGAATAATGCCTTACCACATCAAATCGTCTGGAATCACATAAGCGGCATACGGATCGTCTTCTGCCAATGCTTCCTCAGCAGTGTCGTTTGACACAACCATAAAGCCTTCCATTTTTGAATCAATACGATCAGCCAATGGACGAGGCAATAGCGCGTAGCTCTCTTCCAAGCGTGCGATAACCACGTGGCCAGCCACGATTTGATCGTAGAGTTTCTGAGTGATAGCGATTTTCTTTACTTTGGATTCATCGACAAACTGATAGCTAACCTCACCTTCTGTCTCAGTAATTTGATGCTGCCTAATCATTTGGACGATATTGGCTTTCAATGCTTTCTCTTCCAATACGCGCTGTTTTTCTTGATTAAGCTTTTGATCTTTTTCCAGCTTTTGGGCTTGCGCCTCTGCCAGCGCTTTCTTTGCTTCGACGCTTTCTGAGTCACCAGTACGCTTGGCATGTTGCGTTTGTTTGCTGATTTTTTTGGCCTTTTTGCTATCAACCAATCCAGCCTTTAATAATTGAGCCTGTAGGGCATTTTTTGCCATAATCCAATCACCTAAATAACGATACCGAAATCATAAATGCTAAAGAATACATTGTAGCAAACTTTGCTAGCGCATGTGGTCAGACGATGATAAGACTTTCTATATAGCTAAGTTTCAATCTGCGGTGAGCCATGTACAAGGCTGTCAGTAACAAATTGCAATTATTGCAAAAGGGTCGCACACATCGCTGGATGAAGCCGTGTAAATTGGTTATTATCAAATGAAGGGGTAAATTTACTTAATAAGATAATTTTTGAAAAATAACTATTATAAGGTAAATGAAACATACCCCAGTCAGAGTACATAAGCCAAAGAGCATAAGCTAAAGAGTATAAAGCAGAGAACATAAGCCAAAGAGCATGGCTTGGTCAGGACTAACAAGCTGTATAGGATTAAATAATTAAATTTAAGGACAGATTATGACAACATCACAGCACATTTTGGCCTGTATTGACGGCTCGGCAGTGACTGAATCGGTTTGTGACTATGCAGCATGGTATGCCAGTAAATTAAACGTACCTGTTGGGTTATTACATGTCAGTGACGTGCCTGCTTCAGTTAGGCGTGACTTGTCAGGCGCGATAGGCATCAATAGTCGTCAGTTTTTATTAGAAGAGTTGTCCCAATTGGATGAGCAAAGAGCAAAAGTCGTCAACAGCTATAGCAATGCGTTGGTACAAGATGCCAAAAGTCATATTCAAAGCAGTTTCGCTGATGTCAGTGTTCGCGTTTATCAACGCCACGGCAAACTGCTTCCTAGTATTGAGCATTTCAAAGAAGAAAATCGTGCGATTGTAATGGGACGACGCGGAGAAGATCATAAGAACAGTCGGATCAATATTGGTAGTCAGATTGAGACAGTCGCTCGTGGGTCAGATATTCCCATATTGATTTGCTCAGAGAAATTTGAAGAGCCAAGCTCTTATATGATTGCCTTTGATGGTAGCAAAACCTCTATTAAAGCGGCACGAATGGTGTCAAAAAGTCCATTATTAAAAGGTCTAAAAGGCCATATCGTGATGGTAGGTAATCAGAATGACGCCGCCAAGCAAAGTATGAGCGCCGCCGCTGCACAGTTAGAAGATACAGGGTTTGTCGTTGAAGCACATCATTTATCTGCTTCTGATGCGGTGGACGGATTGTTAAAGTTTCAGGTAGAGAACAATGTCGACATTATGGTGGTGGGGGCGTACGGACATTCGAAATGGCAGCAACTGTTTCTCGGTAGTACAACGACAGAAATTATCGCTAGCACGTTATCACCGGTCATTCTAGTGCGGTAATAACGTCATGTATTTGTGTGAGCTATGCTGAAAAAACCGTACACCTAAACTTGGTAAACTAAGCGTATTAATCGGAGTTTATCATGACCAAGAAAATAAGAAGCTACAGTGACGAATTTAAAGCCGAGGCCGTCAAGAAGATAGCAGACAATAATGGCAATATCTCAGCGACCGCAAAGCACCTTGGCATCGCCATGCAGACCTTATCTAATTGGCATAATAAAGCCAATCAAGGCAAGCTTATCGGCACAGAACAATATGATCCTGATCTTATGACGGCTCTTCAGGAAATAAAGCAGCTCAAACGACAGCTTAAAGTAGCCGAAGAGGAACGAGAGATATTAAAAAAGGCGACGGCGTACTTTGCCAATGAGGAACGTTAAGAAACAGTCTAGTAGACTGTTTTAGTGACGCAAGACGTAGGGCTATGCCCGCAGTGACAGTTAGTGAAGTACGCCTTTATCAAAAACAACGATCTCTTCTTTAGTATCACTACTATGTGTCGTGTACTAAAGGTTAAGCATTCTAGCTACTATGACTGGCTGAGTCGTGATATTAGTGAGCAACAGATACATCGTAATCAGTCTGAGCTACTTGTCAGAGCGGCACATAGTAAAACAAAAGCACGTTATAGTGCTGATCGACTGCACGCAAAGCTGATAGAGCAAGGGCACGATATTAGCCTATATATGGTCAGAAGCATTAAAGAAGAACATGACATCAAATGCCGTCGTCACAAACGCTTTAAAATCACCACTGATTCCAACCATAACAAGCTTGTCTATCCAAGCATACTAAATCAGCAATTTGATGCTAAGCATCCTAATGAATCGTGGGTCAGTGATATTACTTATATCTGGACCAATGAGGGTTGGTTGTATTTAGCTGGAGTCAAAGATTTATACACCAAAGAGCTGGTCGGGTATGCTATCAATAAGCGAATGACCGCAGATTTAGTATGTCGTGCACTCAATATGGCAATCAAGAATAAACGTCCAAGCCAAGGATTGATTGTGCACTCTGACAGAGGCAGCCAGTATTGTAGTCATGCCTATCACAAAATCATCAAGCAGCATAATTTCAAAGGCTCGATGAGTGGTAAAGGCAATTGTTTCGACAACGCACCCATAGAAAGCTTCTGGGGCACATTAAAGAATGAGCTAGTGTATTACCAAGACTATAAAACAAGGTTTATAGCAATCAATGATATCATTGGCTATATTGAGCTGTACTACAACCAAACGAGGATTCAAAAGAGTTTAGGCTATAAGTCGCCAAGACAGGTATGGTTTGACTATTATCGTCAAGCTGCTTGATTCAAATCTCCCAAGTTTAACTGTACGGATTTGACGGCAGGGGTCACTTCTAATTTATCATCAGTGTTTGCAACTATAGACTGGGTAGTGCTATCAGTTTGGGCATCTAGCGCCTTTTCCTTTTGCGGAGGATTTTTGTTTGCTTGTACTGATTCTATCGATGTAGAAGCTGGTTTTTTAGGTTTATTATCGACGTTGTTGGTCGCTGGAGAAGAGGGTGCTTTTCTGCTTTCCACGTTGGCTGTTTGCTCATCACTACTTGTTAGCTGAGATGCTTCAAGCTCATTACCAATCTCAGATTTTTTATTGACCGTGTCTTCTACATTGTTGTTAGTGTCATTAGATGTCTTAGTGTTGGTGACAGTAGTGGTATAGACCTTTTCAGGTAGATCTACATTGTTGATAGCAATAGGTTCAGTCGAGTTCGTTTGACTCTCAGCTACTTCTACCGAATCCGTCTGATGAGTGTTGAGATAGAAAATAAAGAAAACCCCAACATGTACTAATATTGCAAGGCACAACGCCCGAAACCATTTTTCGCGGAACTTCATCATTATATGGCTTTACCTTTATCATATTAGTACACGTGCGACACACCTTGAGGTTATCAAATAATAAAGATTATTGGTAGATAGAATAGGCTAAGCCTGTTCAGTACTATCTTTAGTTTCAGAGTCATTGCTCTTAAAGTCACTGCTCTCAAAGTCAGCCAACATTTCTGTGATTAGTTGATCTTTTTGATGCCATATCTGTTCTACCCAATCAAACATCTGTGCTTTTATCGCTTCATCTGTTTCATAGCCACCGTTTTTGATCGCCGTAAACAGGTCTTTGGGTATCTCAATATGTCGTACATCGACACCTAAACGCTTGATATTGCCTTTCCATAGATCACTATAAGTGGGAACACCGTCAGGGTAGACAATCGTCATGTCCAAAATCCCATCAATCTCTTCCCCTAATGCACTCATAGCCAGTGATAACCCGCCAGCGCGTGGCTTAAGTAAATGCGTATATGGGGATTTTTGTTTATCATGTTTGCTAGGAGTGAAGCGAGTCCCTTCTAGATAGTTCAATAGTGTAAAAGGCTTGTCCTTGAGCAATGCACATGCTCGTTTCGCTTCTTCGATATCCTTACCCTTTAGAGCAGGGTTTTTGGCGATGGCTTCTTTAGAGTGTCGACGCATCATAGGAAAGTCGAGAAAGTAGAAAGCTTGACCAATGACAGGAATATATATGAGCTCAAACTTGGTAAAAAAGCGCGTCAATGGCAAACGTTTTTCGCTGATATATTGCACGATACTGGTATCAACCCATGATTGATGATTGCTCACCAGTAGATACTTACCGTTGGTATGCACATCATCAGGCAGATTAATGCGCCAATCTTTGCGCGGTAATACGTTATCGATCAATGCATTGTTGCTATTGATCCAATAGTTCGTCACATCGATAACGGCTTTGTCAGCGATGGCAGCACCGGTGATAGCCTTGGTAGCACCCATGACCCAGACAGGTAGACCAGCTAACATACTATTGAAAGTGATAACGCTGGTTGCTGTCGTCAGTGAGGCAGCTTTGCCCAGTTTTGGAGCGCGTTCATGTAATTTTTGAACGATTGATTTCAATCGCATATCGAATCCTTTTACTCATACCTATGATGAGATATTGATAATGTTGCTGCATGATTTTAGCAGAAATTAATCTCAGTGTACGAGTGTTAACAACAAATAATAAACAGCATTGGTGAATTAGAACGTACAATTATATCAAGATTTTGCCAAAGCGAAATACGAACCAGACCATAAACACAGTCTGTTTTATTTATAAAAACTAACCGATAAAAAATGAAATACAGATTAATTAAAAGGGAACATGTTTATGATGATATTTCGAGCTCAAATATAGCCCTTATAGGCTGGCTAGTCTATGATTTTCACACAGAACCTCTTTTTATAGATTAACAGTGCTACTCAAACATTAGTACTGAGCAAATACTGATGAAGTTAGGTATGAAGCGACTGCATTTGATAGCAGTTAAGTTATCAATAAACAAAAAAAGGGCGTATCAAGAATTATCTCAATACGCCCTCTATTATTTAACTGGTTAGATGCTGGTTAGATATTGAGCAGCTAAATAATCGAGTGAATCAACACTTTATATTTACTATATCAATTAGCCGTGCATACCACGGATAGGGTAGTTGTTTTCTGGGTTTCTAACAAAATCCAAACCATTTGCCAAGGCTTCAAGATCTGGTCTAGAGAACGGTGCGTTCGAGATATCAACGATATGTACTTTTCCTTCAGCATTGATAACGAATACAGCAGGTTCAGCGAAAGGATGGTCGGTTTCTTTCTCTGAACGTGGGTCAGAGATATATAGACCTAGCGTATTCATCTGTTCGATAGTCAGACCATAAGCCATAGGGAAGCTAACATCTATTTGATCTAGATGACCTTCTAACTGCTCTTTGCTGTCTGCAGATACTGCGATGATATCGACACCGACGTCATAGAAAGATTGTTTTACTGTCTCTAAGGTATTTAGATATTTTGTGCAAATTGGGCAGTGCTTACCACGGTATACAACAACCAGTTTCCAGTCATGACCGTTTTTAGGTTTGCCTAATGAAGTGATTTCACCGTTTAATACTTGTACTTCCATTTCAGGAAACGTAGTACCGGCTTGAATTTTTTGAGCATAATCTGTTGACATAGTTCTTATCCTTTTTAATAATATTTTTATGGTTAGTTGGTATTTAACAGCCTTACATTAGCAGTCTTAAGTGCAAAAGTATTGGATGTTTACAGTAGTCCCAAGTAGTAATAGGAAAAGTTAACATTACCTTTAAAATCAATTAATAAGACTACTTAAGTAAGCTAGTAAGTCATAGACAAAGCGTCTATTTTTTTGCTTCTTCAGTTGTCTGAGGGTCTACTTTATCTTGAGTTTTTAGCTCAAAGTCTGAGGCGTCATGACGTTCGTGTAATTGCTCAGCAGGTTCACCCCAAGTGCGGTTTACCTTGCGACCACGTTGCACAGCAGGACGCTCTAAAATCTCAGTTGCCCAGCGGCGTACATTTGGATAGCTCTCAACTTGTAGGAACTCTCCTGCATTATATGCTTCGCCTAGTATTAGATTGCCATACCAAGGCCAAGTGGCGATATCTGCAATCGTATACTCATCGCCACCTAGGTAGCGATTTTCTGCAAGCTCACGTTCTAGTACATCTAACTGTCGCTTTACTTCCATTGTGAATCGATTGATAGGGTACTCAAACTTTTCGGGCGCATAAAAATAAAAATGTCCAAAACCGCCACCTAAGTAAGGAGCAGAGCCTTGTAACCAAAAGAGCCAATTCATGACTTCAGTACGTGCTGCTGCATCTTTAGGCAGTAGTTTTCCGAATTTTTCAGCAAGATAGAATAAAATGGCGCCACTCTCAAACACACGGCTACCAGTCTCTGTATCCAAAAGTACAGGGATTTTTGAGTTTGGATTTAGCTCAACGAAACCTGATGAGAACTGTCCGCCTTCACCAATTTGAATAAGGTGCGCGTCGTACTCAGCGTCTGTCACACCTAATGCCAATAACTCTTCAACCATAATGGTGACTTTTTGGCCATTAGGGGTGCCCATTGAGTAGATCTGTAACGGATGTTTGCCGCGAGGTAGATCCGCTTCATGTGTTGGGCCAGCGATAGGGCGGTTGACACTTGCCCACTTACCACCGCTTTCTGCATCCCATGTCCAGACGCTGGGTGGCTCGTAATGATTAGAGTTTGACATAATGATGATACCTTTTTATATACTGTGCTCAGTAGGGTGTAATTGGTAAATCAGATCCAGTTTATTGTTTTTATTCTGGCATGTCTGCTAGTTGCTTTAAGATGTTTTTGTAGTTTTCTACACCTTGTGCGCCGCTCACCAGATGACGACCATTAAAGATAACCGATGGTACGCTTTGAACACCTTGCTGCTTTGAATGCTGTACGGCTTCACGTATCACATTGGCAAAGCGTTGATCTTCGATGACCGCAAGTACCTCAGCTCGATCCAGTCCGATATCTGCTGCCACATCTGCCAGTACGGTACTGTCAGCCACGTTTTTATTATCAACGAAGTGTGCAACGAATAATGCTTGTTTTAGGTCGTGCATACGTCCTTGCTGATCAGCCCAATGCAGCAACTGATGCGCATTAAAAGTATTGTAGGTACGGAAATCATCGGTAAACTGAAAATTAAATCCAGCTTCTGCACCTGCTGCTGTCATTCTAGCTCGGCTCTCTTTAACGTCTTCAGCAGTTGTACCGTACTTCTCCATAATATGCTCACGATAGTTTCGTCCTTCGTGCGGCGTATTAGGATTTAGTTCAAATGGATGCCAATGAATCTCATGCGGCGTGTTGGTTTGTTTTAATGCCTCGGCCAATTGACTATAACCGATAGCGCACCAAGGGCATACAATGTCTGACACGATGTCTATTTGTAAGGGTTTTTTTACCTGTTCCATAGGATCTCTCATTAGCGATGAATTAAAATGAAAAACTGCTGCCCGAAGATGTTTCGAACAACAGCATGAAAACATCAAATAGACTGTGTCAGCGTTAGCTGAAAAACGTATTAGTCAGCTTTATGCCATTCAAACTTCTGGAATGGTTTGTCGACTGGTGTGTTAGCTATGTGGTTCGTGTAGTTGCTCATTATTTTTTGAGCAGCACCAAGGATAACTTCAAGAATCTGACGCTTAGTGTAACCTGCATCTAAAAACGCTTGAACCGCGCTGTCATCAACGTTACCACGATTACGGACTACAGATAGTGTGAAGGTACGCAATGCTTCCAGTTTTTCAGTTGGTAGTGGCGTTTCATCACGTAATGCATCAGTGATAGCGTCATCTACTTTCATGCTCTTAGCAATACCAGTATGCGCAGGCACACAGTAATGGCAAGCATGCTCAACGTTGATAGTTTGCCATACAACAGTGGTCTCTTCATCATCAAAACTGCTGTCTAAAAACAGTTGATGTAGCTTTTGATAGCCCTCTAGCAAGCCAGGCGCTTCAGCCATCACAGCGTGTAGGTTAGGTACCATACCAAATGCTTTGATTGAAGAATCAAGTAAGTCTTTGCTTTCTGCTGGGGCTGTGTCTTTATCGTGTAGAGTAAATTCGGTCATAACATAATTCCTAATAATAGGTTTGAGATTTGGTCTGTTTTAGAGTTTTCATGCCCGCTTCAAAGCAATCGCTGATTACATTCAATTATTGGCTTGAGTATTTACTCAAAATTAGCAACTTTGCTTAGTAAGCGAGTCAATAGAGACTACTATAAATAATTATTGAGCAATCGCTCAATAATTATTTGAGTAATCGTTCAAGTAAATTGTAATGGCTAAATTACATTACTCTGCTTAATTCATACTACTCTATTAATATCAATATCTTAAGAAGGTAACACTGTGTAAGTAGTAAGAAAAAACAACGATAAAAATATTTTTTAACTTTAGTGGCTCTGTAGTACGAACAAGACTTATCGAAATGGAGCTGATCGATTTCATTCATCGCATGTAGAGAAAATATTATTAATATGATGTTTGTTATGCCAATGTATAACATTACTTGAACGACCGTTCATTTGCGTCTATAGTGTATGTCAGACAATAAAAATGTGCTTCAAATCAGATGCTTGTTTTTGTTATCTCATTAC